>MICC01000103.1:16273-34095 GCA_001829715.1 Sulfurimonas sp. RIFOXYB12_FULL_35_9 | reverse complement strand
AGTGGATTTCCATTATTTGCTATATTTATTTGTATCTATGGTGGGCTAAAAGCTAAAAAAGAACTACCCATTGGTGAAGTTGATTTTAAATGGTCAAATGCAGTTATAGCATTTGTAGTTACATTTATAACATATGTTGTATTGAAAACTGTTATTACATCATTAAAAGGCTAATTATGAAAAAATATTTAATATCAATAAGTTTAATTGGTATGATAGGATTAACAGGTTGTACAAACAGTACCCCAAAATGTGGAGATAGTGAAACAAAAGATTTAGTTATCCAAATTGCAAAAGATAAATTAACACAACAAGGAATGTCTACAATAATTCCAAAATTTAATTTTGAAGTTGCAAATATTAGAAAAATAGAACATAATAAAGATGTAGATTCTTATCAATGTGCTGCTGATTTTAAAATGATTGGAGACCAAACTAAAACATTACCGATAACCTACACTGTTGAGGCTACAGAGGATGGCAAAAGTTTTTATATTAATGTTTATGGATTTTAATTACTCTTTTATATCCACTATTACTAAAATAGTGTTTTGTTTGGTGCGTTTAATGGCTTTTTTCATGATAACTCAATCATTTTAATTTAAGCCATTTTACTTGTCTATAACTTAATTAATAACTTTTAGTTTTATATTTAAACAATTTTTCATAATAAAATTACTACATTGTAACCATTACGCCACAGAAGTGCGTAAGATAATTACTTATCCAAATGCTTCAAAAACTCATCTGCTGCTATAAATCCTACGATAGTTTTAGATTTTATAACCTCTAAATTAGAGTCAAAAAACATGATAACAGGAGGTCCGAAAACACCGTACTTTTTGCTTAGCTCTTTTTGCTCTTGTGTGTTTTGCGTCAAATCTGCTTGAATGAGAACAAACTCACCCATTTTTGCTTTGACAGCCTCATTTGAGAATGTTTTTTTATCAAGCTCTTTACAAACGGCACACCACTCTGCGCTAAAATCAAGCATGATTTTTTTGCCCTTGTTTTTAGCCAAAAGTGCGTCAAGTTCTTCTATGGAACTTACCTTTTGAAACTCTACATGTGAAGATTTTTCTACAGTTGCTGTTGCTGATGGCGAAGGTTTTAAAAACTCCAGCGGTTTGGTCATACTGTTTGAGCCGCCCATAACACCGACAAAAAGAAGAGTCGAATAGATAAAAATTATCATACCCGCGCTTCTTCTAAATATATGAACCGAACTCTCAAAAGCTCCAAGATAGAGTGCAAAACCTATTCCAAGCATCGAGTAAAGAAGCATAATGATATAACTATCAACGACACGTTCTAGCATCCAGACCGCCACGCCAAGCATCATAACGCCAAAAACAGCATTTACCATAGTCATCCAAGCACCCGGCTTAGGCATAAACCTGCCTGCGCTCATACCGACTAAGATAAGAGGCAGACCCATTCCGATACTCATAGAAAAAAGAGCCGCTCCGCCAAGAAGAGCATCTCCCGTCTGACCTATATAAACCAAAGCTCCTGCAAGCGGAGCTGCGACACACGGTCCGACGATAAGAGCCGAGAAAAATCCCATAATCGCAACGCCCACAAAACCGCTGCGGCTTGAGTGATGGTTTGAACTTATTTTTGCCACAAAAGAGTCCGGAAGCTTAAGCTCGTAAAACCCAAACATGCTAAGAGCGAGTGCGATAAAAATAGTAGAAAAGGAGTAGATAACCCACGGTGTTTGAAGTGCCGCTTGCAGGTTTGAGCCAAACAACCCAGCCAAAACGCCTGCAATCGTATATGCGATTGCCATGGCAAGAACATAAACCAATGAGAGCATAAACGCTTTTCTCGTTGTCAGTCCCTCACCCTGAGAGATTATAATCCCTGAAATGATAGGAATCATAGGGAACGTACATGGAGTAAGAGCAAGCAGAAGCCCAAAGCCTAAAAATGTAAGAAGAACAAGCGTCAAACTGCCGTGCTTTATGGTATCGGCTATCGAGTCACTCTCTGATAGCTCTTTAACTTCCGGCTTAACCTCATTTTGAATATTTTTTAAACTCTCTTTTGCTTCACCGTTGCCAAGTTTTGAACTATCTATATCAAACTTATAAAATCTGCTCTCAGGCTCATAGCATAAACCCTGTTCAGAGCAACCTTGATAAGAGAGTAAAAATTCTACTTGCACAACACCAGACACGCCTGCGTCTTTTTTGAGATTTACTATAAACGTAGGCGATTCGAGATAGACTTTGTCTTCGTTATGTTCAACACTCTTTGGAGATATTATCTCCCCTGCACTTATGCCGCTGCCGGCTTTAATCTCAAGTTTTAGAGCCTCCGCATAAAGGTAGATATCTTTGCCTATCTCCACACTCGCTTCTATCTGCATCTTGTCGTTTAGTTTGGCGGAGGGCTTAAACGCCTCTTCGGGCATTAGAAACTTTGGCTGTGCACCAAAGAGTAAAATAGACGATAAAAGAAGCGGAATAAGTTTTTTCATATATGAATCTCTTTATTGAAGTTACAAAATTATAACAAAAATACAATTTACATAAATTACATCTTTATTTTTTTTAAGCGTACTATTAGTCATTTTTTCATAACCTACCCGAAAAATTAACCATAAAGAGTTAAATATGTCAAACAGATTAGCAAATGAAGATTCACCATATCTCCAACAGCACAAAGACAATCCCGTAGATTGGTATCCGTGGTGCGAAGAAGCGTTTCAAAGAGCGAGAGAGGAGAACAAAGCTGTTTTTATCAGCATTGGTTACAGTTCGTGCCACTGGTGTCATGTCATGGAAGAGAATGTTTTTACAAATAAAGAGTGTGCGGATATTTTAAACAGAGATTTTATCTCTATAAAAGTTGACCGTGAAGAGCGACCGGACATAGACAAGCACTATCAAGAGGTCTATATGCTCTTAAACCGCAGAAGCGGCGGATGGCCTACTTCCATATTTTGCACACCCGATAACAAGCCTTTTTTTGCGGGAACTTACATACCGCCACACTCCAAAGAGGAGAGCATCGAGGGGATGGGATTTATTGATCTTACAAGACTCATAGCGGATAAAATCTCGCAAAATGACGAGCAACTGCTTAAAAACGCCGATGAGATAGAGAATTTTTTAAACCATAAAGAGCATCCAAAAGAGGCAACTGTTTTAAAAGAGGATTTTGCAAAAAACTTTATGCTTCAAGCCAAAAACAACTATGACACTCTGCATGGCGGATTTTCTATTGCCCCGAAATTTCCTCATGCAAGCACGCTTGGAACACTTTTAGCCATCGACAAACTCTACGACGACAAAGCCGCAAGAGCGATGGTTATAACTACATTAAACAGTATGAAGCAAGGCGGAATCTATGACTTGGTAGAGGGCGGTTTCTGCCGTTATAGCGTAGATGATAAGTGGCTTGTTCCGCACTTTGAAAAGATGCTCTACGACAACGCCATGCTCTGCGAACTCTACACAACCGCTTATCTGACTTACAAAGATGAGAGCTTCTTACATGTAGCCAAAGAGTGTGCCGACTTTTGGCACAACCACATGAGCGAAAACAATCTTCTCTATAGTGCCAGTGATGCCGACAGCGAGGGCGAAGAGGGAACTTACTACATATACTCTTATGATGAAGTTTATGAAGCTTTGGTTAAAGAGGGATATGAAAAGATAGATGAACTTTTAGGCAAATTAAGCATTAGCAAAGAAGGAAATTTTGAGGGCAAAAATATCATCAGGCTAAAAGATGAAAACTTTGAAGAGTTTAAAGAGATAAAAGTAACTCTTGGCAAGCTTAGATCCAAAAGAGAATATCCTTTTGTCGATATGAAAGTTCAAACTTCATGGTCTGCCATGATGATAAAAGCACTCTTTGTTCTTGGAAATATCGACAACTCATATAAAACAAGAGCCGTAAACTATCTTGATACGCTTCTTCAAACCATGTTTATAGATGGCAAACTCTATCACACTACGCTTATACGCAAAACTCCGAAAGTCGAGGCTTTTTTAGAGGATTATGCTTTTCTTTCGTGTGCTCTTGTTGAAGCATTTAATGCGACTCAAGATGAGCTATATCTCATAAAAGCACAGCACTTTGCAAACTCTGCTTTAGAGAAGTTTTACGACAAAGGAACATGGAGATTTAGCATAGGAGAGTTTGAGACAAAAGCGGAAATCTCGGACAATACTTATACAAGTTCTGTCGGGGTTATAGTTGATGCCCTACTCTCACTCGGAGTGCTTCTTGAGGATGACAAATATACCCATTTTGCCTTTAAAACACTAGAATACAACTCTTTTGAACTTGCAAGACGTCCGGTTATCTACCCATACATGTTAAAACAGACGCTTAGATATGTCAAAGGTGAGAGAGTAATAAAATCAAATCTAAAAAATTTGGAGTCAAACGCTTATGAGTTATCATCTCTGACATATCCGTTTGTTCAAAAAAAAGCCTCTCAAGATGAGGGATACATGATATGCGGCTCAAAAAGTTGTTTTGCAAACACTCATGAGATTGACGCTATCAATGATATAATCAAAAAAAGTTTTTAAATAGGAAAAAAATATGAAATTAGGCGTAAATATAGACCATGTAGCAGTTTTAAGAGAGGCTAGAAGAGTAAATGATCCAGATATTTTAAACGCTCTTTATGTTGCATGCGCTAACGGTGCAGACCAGATAACCATCCATCTAAGAGAAGACAGACGACATATTCAAGACGCAGATGCTTATAACATTATGAAACATTCGGCTCTGCCTGTAAACTTAGAGTGTTCCATCAACAGATCCATACTAAATATCGTAACGGATTTAAAACCGCACCGTGCCACTTTAGTCCCTGAAAAAAGAGAAGAGGTAACGACTGAGGGCGGACTTGATGTTTTTACTTATGAAGATGAAATCTCTTATGCGATAGAGCTTCTGCATGACTACATCATCCCAGTTTCGCTTTTTATAGACCCTAGCATTGAGGCAGTAGAAAAATCAAAAGAGCTGGGAGCTGAGATGGTAGAGCTTCATACGGGAAGTTTTGCAAATATTTTTGCCATGTTAAACTCATCGCTTTCCCACTCAAACCATTCCATAAAAGAACTTGAACTTCCTCGCCATGAGTTGGCAATAAGACTTGAAAAATCAATCTCCGATATAACCACAGCGGCAAAACATGCCAAAAAAATAGGTCTTGAAGTAGCCGCAGGGCACGGACTAAACTACCATAATGTATCTCACATGATGAGCATTGCGGAGATTACAGAGTTAAATATCGGTCAAAGCATCGTTGCAAAAAGCGTCTTTAGCGGTTTGGCTGAAGCGGTTAAAGAGATGAAAAGGCTCACATCAAGATGAAACCACGCATTGCGATAAGTGTCGGCGATTTAAACGGTGTCGGTATAGAGATAGCATTAAAATCCCATAAAAAAATATCCGCACTCTGCACTCCCATCTACTGTATAAACCACTACATGCTAAATCAGGCATGTGAGCTTTTGGATGTGGAGATTCCCTCTGATTTTGAGATATTTGAGGTTGAGGGGAGTTTTAACATCAGAGAGGGTTGTGTAGATAAGGACTCGGGACGATACTCTTATGACTCCTTTATGAGTGCCGTAAAACTTTGCGAAGATAAAAAAGCCGATGCCCTTGTCACCATGCCTATTCATAAAGAGGCTTGGATGCTGGCTGGTTTGCATTACAAAGGACATACGGATCTGCTTCGTGATTACTTCAAAAAAGATGCCATTATGATGCTTGGATGTGAGAAGATGTTTGTCGCACTCTACACGGAACATATCCCTTTAAGAGAGGTGGCAAGCCAAATAACAAAAGATAAACTGCTTCGCTTTTTCCTTGATTTAAACAGAGCTATTCCAAACAAAAAATTTGCTGTTTTAGGACTCAATCCTCACGCCGGAGATAACGGTGTTTTGGGTAATGAAGAGAGGGAGATAGAAGCAGCTATAGAAGAAGCAAACTTTATCTTAAAAGAGGAGCTGTTTTTTGGTGCGATAGTGCCCGATACTGCTTTTACGCCGCATTTTAGAGCTTCTCACACACATTATGTAGCAATGTATCATGATCAGGGCTTGGCACCGCTAAAAGCACTCTATTTTGATGAGAGCATAAACGTCTCTCTAAACCTGCCTATAGTCAGAACGTCCGTAGATCACGGAACCGCATTTGACATAGCTTACATGGGCAAAGCAAATACCCTCAGCTATGAAAATGCTCTCAAGTGTGCGATAGAGTTTATTTAGCAACTTCAAGCGGCTTAGCACTGCAAAGAATAGCCTCTATCTTTGTTTTAAAGCCGATTGAGACTTCGCTCCAGGTTTTACCTTCATGAAGGTCAAAGCACTCTTTTGCGATTGAAGAAAGTGCCTTTGTAGCTTCAAAATCTAAAATATCTATAACACCCTCTGCGGCAAAAAGCCCATCACTAAAGCTGTATTTCATAGGAACTGTTTTTTTAACACCGTTCATCTCTATCTCTACGCTAAGCGTACCTTTTCTCGGTGCGCCTTTTTCGCTTTTATCAGCTTTGATATCTACTATTTTTGCTTCGATATTTTTTTGGCTCATCATCTCAAAGAAAAATTTGCTAAGAGTCGCATCACGGCTTTCATGCTTTGTATTGACGCTCTTTGTGTCTATGCTCACGCTTGAACCGACTAAAATAGAGCGAAAATTCTCTCCGCTTTTTGCAACAGGTTTATATGTTACACCCTCAAAAGTTCCGCCTACACCTATTTTTTTATCCGTTTTGTATGCAGTCCACTCGACATTCATAGCTCCTACTTGAGCAAGTTCACATCCGCCCTTTGCAAATGCACTGCTTGAGAGAAGCACGGCAGAAGCCATAAGTGAGTAAAATATTCTGTTTTTCATATCTTTCCTTTGTAAAATTTGGTGCGTGAGTATAACTTCTCTTTCTTATTTTTGAAAAAGAATAATATTTTTATTGTTATGTTTAATAATTTTTAAATTTAGAGCATCTGCAAGATGTTTAAATGTCGCCATATTAAAAAAACCTATATGCGTCACATCTCTTATGTACCACCACTTAAAAAACTCATCATCGTTGTTTGGATGAAATGCACTCATAAGAAGCAGATAACCGCCCTCTCTTACATGTAAAAGCAACTCTTTTAAAACTTCAAGCGGATTTTGCAGATGTTCAAAAACTTCGGTTGAGAGGATGATGTCGTATGTTTTGCTATCATAAACTTTTTGCGGAAAATAAAAAAGATCATATCTGTCACACAAAACTGAGTTTCTCTCTAAAAGTATTGGCAGAACTTCGCCTCTGCCGCACCCAAAATCAAGTGCTGTTTTTATATCCGCCTTATGCGGAGTTACAAACTCTTCTATAAGATCTTCAAACATCTTTACATAGCCCAAAGAGTCAAAGCTGTTATGATGTTTGTCGTAGTGACTCTTCTCTCTTGTTTCATCAACATAGAAGATTTCATCTAAAAATATATAGCAACATGCAGAGCATTTATGATACTCTTTTTGGGTTTTTGGATCTGCTGTTTTTACAGTGAAATTATTACAAATTTTACATTTTTTCATACGCGAATAGTATCATCTTCTTTTTATAATCTTACTTTGATATACTTTGCTTTATGAATAATTTACTCTTTTTTAGTGCCTTTTTAGGCGTTTTTATCTTACTCAACATGTACATTTCCAAGCGTCTTGTCAAAAAGCTTGATATTTCAGACAAAGCAAAACTCTATCTGCATATTTTTCTTTTTCTAAACCTCATCGGAATTGTCTTCTACATGCTATCAAGATACTATGTTGACATTCCAAGCTGGCTCTATTTTCTCTTCTCCATACCCATCGGCATACTTTTTTTACTCTTTTGTACCGCCATTGTCTATGACATGTCAAGGGTTTTACTCTCTTTTGCACCGATTTCAGATTCAAGAAGAGTTTTTTTAAAAAAAACACTCGATATCTCCTCCTTTGCGGTTGCTTCAACACTTATGGCACGCTCTTTATATGAGGCAAAATTTGTAAAACTTGAAAAAGTAGATATAAAGATTAAAAATTTAAAAGAGCCGTACAAAATTGCCCAGATAAGCGACCTGCACATCGGCGGTCTGATAAATAGAGATTTTGTAAGAGAGATGGTAGAGAGGATAAATATTCTTAATCCAGATATTGTAGTTATTACAGGTGATTTGATAGATATAGATATCCTGCGTGCGATGGATACGGTAGATGAGCTTGCAAAATTAAAATCTAAATTCGGAACATACTATGTAGTCGGAAACCATGAGTATTTTCATGGAGTTGAAAAAATAATAACGGCAGTAAAATCTTTAGGCATCAGAGTACTTGAAAATGAGAATGTATACGTAGGAGAAAATGAGAGAGGCTTTAATCTTGCAGGTGTTTATGACATCATGGGGTACAGAACAAAAACACATATGCCGAGTCTTGTTAAAGCACTCAAAGACAAAAAGGACTCACCTACCCTGCTTCTAGCCCATCAACCGAAATTTATCCAAGAAGTAGATGGCGGAGTTGATCTTATGCTGAGCGGACATACACACGGTGGACAAATCTACCCTTTTAGATTTTTAGTTGCACTTCAACAGCCGTATGTAAGCGGACTGCACAAATACAATGAAGAGCTGCAGATTTATGTAAACAAAGGTACGGGATTTTGGGGACCGCCTATGAGACTTGGATCTTCATCTGAGATTACACTCATCAGCCTTATACCGCAGGAAAAAGAGATTTAGCCCTAGCGTGCAAAAACCACTCTATTTCTGCCAAGATCTTTTGCTTCATAGAGTGCTCTGTCTGCTTTTTTAAGAAGTTCATCGAGTGATTGTGTCTCAGTTGCAACCTTTGCCACACCTAAACTAATCGTAAATTTTATACTCTCTCCTCTTTCTGAAATAACCTCAAGCTTTTCTATAACTTCTCTTATCATTTGCATACTATCCATAAAATCTTGTTTTGATGAATCATCACATATTATCGCAAACTCCTCACCGCCCAATCTTCCAAATATAGAACCATCCTCTAGATTTTTATAGATAGTTTGTGCGGCAAAATGTATCACTTTGTCACCATCGGGATGACCGTGAGTATCGTTGATGGATTTAAAATTATCTATATCAATCATTACGGCATAGAGATTGTTTTGACTTTGCAAAAACTTCTTTTGGCTGAGTTCAAAAAATTTTCTTCTATTGTATACGCCACTCATCTGATCATAAGAAGATATATAGTCCAAATGTTCAATAAGCTCTTTTACCCTCAACTGAGTAGTAACCCTTGCCAAGAGTTCAAGAGGTTTAAAGGGTTTTGTGATGTAGTCTATCGCACCCTCTGCATAGGCACTTAAGATACTTTCTTCATCATCTTTTGCGCTAATAAATATAACCGGTATATCTCTAGTGCTCTCTTTTTCTTTTAATCTTCTGCAAACCTCATACCCGTTCATAACAGGCATCATAATATCAAGCAAAATCAGATCAACTCTATTCTCATGCACCGCTTCTAATGCACCCTCGCCATCAAGTGCGACTATTACATCATATTTATTGCCCAAAAGCTCTACTAAAATATCAATATTTGTCTCAGTATCATCTACAATAAGAAGTGTATTTTTGCTATTTTCCATTGGATAATTATAACAATATTTTGCCACAAAACAGTCATAATTGTATTTTAAAACCAATTTAGGATAAAATACTCTACAAAAGGGACTATTTTGATAAGACTTATATTTATACTGCTTTTTTCCACATTGCTCTTAGCTTCTTCACAAAAGATTTCCGTGCAGCTTGAGTGGAAACACCAGTTCGAGTTTGCAGGATTTTATGCAGCAATACAAAACGGTTACTACGAAGATATCGGTCTCGAAGTTGAGCTAAGAGAGTATGAAGACGGTATAAACATAAGTGATGAAGTAATCAACAAAAAAGCAACATTCGGCGTCTCATCATCATCACTTATTTTAGATAAACTTCAAAACAAACCTGTCGTACTTATCGCCTCTTATTTTAAACAAAATGCTCTTGCCCTTGCGGTAAAACCTGAAATCACAACTGTCTCACAACTTAAAAATAAAAAAATCATGGCTATGCCTTATGAGATAGATCATACCAGCATAGGAGTTTTTCTTAGAGAGTCAAATATAAAAAAAGATGACTATACTCTCATAACGCATGATTTTAATATAGAAAAATTCAAAAAAGGTGAAGTAGACGCTATGTCTATCTTCATAACGAACCAGCCATATTTTTTTGATAAAGACGGTGTAAAATATAATGTTTTAAACCCTGCCGACTCAGGAATATACTCTTACGACTTGGAACTCTTTACATCTGAAGAGTTAGCTATGCAAAATCCTGATATGGTAGAAAAATTTGTAAAAGCTACAAACAAAGGATGGGAGTATGCCTTTAAACACAAGAAAGAGATAGTTGATATCATCTTTGACAAATATTCAAAATCAAAATCAAAAGAGTCCCTCTTATATGAAGCGCAAAGGACTGAACAGCTATTTAAAACAAATATTTTCAAAATAGGCGCCGTAGTCCCGGAGCTGATAAAACTCAACGCCCAGATGTATACCAATCTTGGATTAGTAAAAGAGGGTTTTGACATCACAAATCTAATTTCAAATTATGTCTTTGAAAACATGAGATCCAAAAACTTATCTGCAGTGCAAAAAGAGCTTAAAGTTACACAGAATATTGCAAATTTGACTCAAGCGGAAAAAGAGTACCTAAGAGAGAAAAAAAAGATTACTGCATGTATAGATCCCAGCTGGATGCCTTTTGAGAGTTTTAAAGACTCTAAGCATGTTGGGCTGACGGCTGACTATGTTGACATATTTAGAAAAAATTTAGGTATTGATATAGAAATTATAGATACTAAAAGCTGGACTGAAACTTTGGAGTTTGCCAAAGAAAGAAAATGTGATATTTTAACTTTGGCAATGGAGACAAAAGAGCGAAGCGAATATCTAAATTTTACTGAACCATATTTAAAAACACCGGTTGTGCTCGTAACAAAACCAAATGTTCCTTTTATTGCAGATTTCAACAGTATAAAAGAGAAAAAACTAGGCGTTACAGCCGGATACTCATTTGCTGAAATCTTAAAAGAAAAGTATCCGCATTTAGACATCATATATGTAAAAGATGATAGAGATGGGCTAAACAGAGTAAACAAAGGTGAAATATTCGGTTATGTAGGAACGCTTGTAACCGTCGGCTATCTTTTTCAAAAAGAGTTTACTGGTGAGCTTAAAATTGCAGGTAAATTTGATGAAACATGGGAACTTGGTATTGGTGTAAGAAATGATGAACCGCAGCTTCTAAGTATCTTTGAAAAAGCAATCTGGAGCATTGATGATGATACAAAACATAATATTTTCAACAAATGGGTTGCAATCTCTTATGAAAACAGCATAGACTACACTCTTGCTTGGAAAATTTTCTTTATCTCTTTAATCATAATTTTAGCAGCGCTATACTGGAGTAGAAAACTCCTGCTTCTCAATAAAGAGCTAGAAAACGCAAGAGCAAAAGCAGAAGAAGCAACTCAGATAAAATCCAATTTTTTAGCAAATATGTCTCATGAGATTAGAACGCCGATGAACTCAATTGTCAGCATGACATATCTTCTAAAGAAAAAAATAACTTCTCAGCCGCAGCTTCACTATATAGAGATAATAGAGAGTGCTTCAAACAATTTGTTGACACTTCTTAATGATATTTTGGACTTATCAAAAATAGAAGCAAAAAAACTAAAGATAAACAAGATTAATTTTAATTTAATTGAAGTACTTGACACTATAAATAATCTTATAAAAATAAAAGCCGATGAAAAAAGTCTAATGTTTGAGATTATATACGACAAATCAGATTCCATGCATGTTTACGGAGACAACTTAAGACTCACACAAATACTCATAAATCTTGCTTCAAATGCCGTAAAATTTACAAATAGCGGATATATAAAGATTTTTGTTGATAAAATATCCGGCAATACATTTAGATTTTCTATCTGTGATACGGGAATAGGTTTAAGTGATGAACATAAAGAGAAGCTTTTTGGTTCATTTACGCAAGCAGATGAGAGTATAACCAGAAAATACGGCGGAACAGGACTTGGTCTTGCAATCTGCAAAGAGCTTGTTGAGCTTATGCATGGTACTATTTGGGTTGAAAGTGTTTTGGGCGAGGGCAGCAAATTTATCTTTGAAATAGAACTGCAAGAGAGTCATACTACTTCAAACAAGCCATTGCTAAGACATGAAGCAAATGCAGAAAAAAACAGCCAAGAGAAGAGAATCTCAATCAGCGATGAGCATAGAGAAGCTCTATTTTCAAAACTTGAATCCGCAGTGGCTTCAAGAAGACCGAATGTGTGTGAACCGATACTTCTTGAGATTCAAAAGTACGATTTGGATGAGCAAAGCGAAGTAGTGTTTGAAAAAGTCAAAAGGTTAGTACAAAAATATAAATTTAACGAAGCAAAGGAGATTCTAAATGCACGATAGAGGGACTGTTCTCATAGTAGACGATGTTAAAGAAAATATAGATATCTTATTAGAGCTTCTAAATAAATATGATTTGATACCTACATTAGAGGGGAAAAATGCAATCGAGATAGCAAAAGAAGAGAGCAATATAGATTTAATACTTCTTGATATTATGATGCCCGATATAGACGGTTATGAAGTGTGCAGGTTATTAAAAAAAGATTCTAAAACCGCACATATTCCGATTATATTTTTAAGTGCAAAAAATAAGCAAGAAGATATACAAAAAGGGTTTGATGCAGGCGGTGTAGATTATATAACAAAACCGTTTAATCCTGATGAGCTTTTATCACGCGTGAGCACACACCTCAAACTCAGAGCATATGAAAAAGATTTAGAAGCCAGAGTTCAAGAGGAGGTTCAAAAAAACCGTGTAAAAGAGCATATGATTTTTCAAAAGGCGAAACAGGCGGCTTTAGGCGAACTTTTGATGCATATAGCATTCCAGTGGAAACAGCCGTTAGTATCTCTTAGCTCAATAAATATAGCTGCTAAAGAAAAGATTAATTCGGCAAAGGAGCTGGATAAAAACGATTTTATAGCATCTATCGATAAGGCTGAAGACATTATAATGTTTATGTCTGAGACGATAGATACCTTTAAAAACTTCTACCAGCCCTCAAATGAGAATACAAAATTCTCTATTACCGAATCCATTATTGAAATTTTAAGCATTATTGAGGGTACATTCTATTTTGACAATATTAAGATATATATCATATCGCATGAAGAGGAGCAAACTCTAGGAAGTGCAAACGACTTTTCTCAAGCCATGCTTGCTATCTTAAACAATTCAAGAGAGATATTTAAAATCAGAAATATTGAAAATCCTGAGATCCGTATATCCATCGAAAATCAAAAGATAACCATCAGCGACAACGGCGGCGGCATAGAAGAGAAACTGCTTGAAGATATATTTCTTCCCTCAGTCAGCACAAACAACGGTGCCGGAATCGGCTTGTATCTCTCAAAAATTCTAATTGAAAAAAACAACGGAGTTATCACCGCTTCAAATGCAAAAGAGGGTGCATTGTTTAGTATAGAGTTTCTTACATGGATAGAGTAGTTTAATCTATCCTCTTTTTAAAAATAAGCAGTGTTTTATCTTTGGTGTCATAAAGAGAAAATGTCTGTTTATCTACAAGTTTTAGGGCAGGCAATTTTTCAAAAACTTTTATTTTATGAAAATACTGAATTATAGTATCTTGATATTTCGTGTACTTATCATCATCGTTTTTTTCAAAAAGAGTAAATTTCGTATATAATTTTTCATCCTCAAAGACGGCATCTACAACTAAAAACTCTCTCTCGTTTTCACTGCTCATAGTGCCTTCTGCAACGTCGCTAAAGCCGTAAAGAGTGTTAATATCGGCTATGAAAACTCCATCATCGTTTAGTCTTTGTGCCACATCGTCCAAAAATTTCAGAAGCTCATCGTGATTTAAAAAATTTAGCACGTCAAAAATAGCCACAACCGCATCATATTTGCCGCTAACTTCGCTTACGTCTACACACTGGGCATCCAAGCCGTTAGCCCTGCACTCATCCGCCATCACAGAGCTGAGATCTATCCCTTTGCATGTAACGCCATCACTTACCATTCGTTGCATAAAACCGCCGCGACCGCAACCGATATCAAGTAATGTTTTGATTTTGTAGTCGTCAAGCTCTGAACGGTAGAGATCATAAAGTGCTTCAGTAGCCTCTTCTATACCTAAAAGATGTTCAGCTTTTGCATAAAGATCCAGATTTGTCATTAGAGTTTATTCTCTGCTTTTATGACTGCATTTATCTTCTCATAGATATCCAAAACTTCATCTTTTTTGGAGATATAGCTGTTTTTGTTTGCGATAAGGTAAGTTGAAGAGGTCATCATATCTTGCACGACTTCGAGTCCGTTTTGTTTCATCGTAGCACCCGTTTCTACAACATCCACTATCATGTCCGCTAAGCCGATAAGCGGTGCGAGTTCAATCGAACCGTAAAGTTTTATGATATCTACGGATACCGCACGCTCTTCAAAATAGCGTTTAGTGATGTTTACCATTTTTGTAGCGACTTTGATTTCAGGTTTGTCTAAATCAAACTTTTCGCCCTTTTTCATACCTATGGCTACTTTGCATATGCCACGCTTTAGATCCAGCAGACGAATTACGTCTAAGCCCTGCTCTTCAAGTGTATCAAGACCTACTACCCCGATATCTGCGGCTTGATGAAAAACATAAGTCGCAACATCTTGATTTCTTACAAGCAAAAAACGAAATTTTGGAGTTTCCAAAATAAGTTTTCTATCATCAAATGCAAAATCCTCGCCAAAAATAGTCTCAAAAATCTCTAAAGTCTCTTTTGCAATACGCCCTTTTGGAAGTGCAACACTTAGCATATATCCGCCTTTTTTATAATATTTTTCATGCCCCTAAATATCAATATTTCATCCACATGTGAAGATGGAAATATTTTTACAAGCTCTCTGGCATCTCCGCCTGTAAGATATATATTCATACCGTATGATTTTACTTCGCTTTGCAGTAATTTCAGATATCCGTAGCTTATAGCATCGGCGGAATTTTTCGGCATTTTATCCAAATCCACCTCAAAATTAAATGAGTACTCAAGCGCACTTGATATATTTTTGTAACACTCACCCATAGCTTTAATGCCGGGGTAGATAAAACCGCCCTCAAATTTGGTCTCTTTTACGATGTCAACGGTTATTGCGCTTCCTGCATCGACGATGACTCCGCTCTCTATCGCTTCACATGCCATGATTCTGTCTATACCCATAGTTTTATAATATTTAGAAATATCTATATACAAAGAGAGATCTACCCAATTTTCCAATGGTTTTAAAATCTCTTTTACATACGGATTTACACAGATATAAAAAATTCTCTCTTTCACTGATGAGGGGTTAAAAGATTTAGCATCTTCTTTGTAATTTCTATCTCCATCAAGAAAATGGTAAGTCGTATTTCCGATATCGCATAAGAGCATTATTGAATTTTCCAACCCTGACCTACAAGAGCCTCTTTAGCTTTCAAACATAGCGGTGCATCTATAAAAATAATCTTATATTTAAAATTATGCCCGCAAAAGAGAGTCAGTTTTGCATATATCTCTTCAAATTTATGTACATCTTTCATAAGAAGCTTGCTTTTTTGGCTTACTGCAAATATGGAGTAAAAATAGCCAGCAATATCCGTCGCTTTATATATTTTTATTTTATTTCTTACACCAAGCTCTCTGGGTGCAATCTCTTGCATTTTTTTATAAATCTTCCCTTTTTTTCTAAGAGAATCAACTACACTCTGCATTTCATGCCTTTTTAACTGATGTTACACACTAAAAAGAACGAAGCCTATTCTAGTGGCAGGGACAGATTTTAGAAAAATATTTTAGCAAAATAATTCTTTAGCAACAGATTTATAAAAAAAAATTTTGTTATAATTGCAGCAATGAAAGTCATAAAAACAAAATTAAATTACTCAAATTATTATATCTTGCTAGATTTAGACACCATAAAAATAGGTGATGTTATATCATTTGATATTTTTATTCAAAAAAATGATGATTTTGTTATTATTATCGAAGCCGGAACACTTATATCTGAAAATCTCTACAACAAACTTAAAAATCAAAAAAGTTTATACATACATAAAGATAAAGGCAAAGATGAGGATAAACAAATACTCTCATGTGAAAGTTTAAGACACTATATCAGACACAGCAGAGATGATGTGGAGAAAAGAATTAAAGTGCTATATGATGTGAATGATCAATTATTTGATATTTTTTTAACTAACAAAGAGAATAAAATAAATATAGAGTGTTTACACTTAATCGTCCAATCCATTATCTATCTAGTAAAATACGATGCAAGTTTTTTAAAAAGCACAATCCCATATTTTGTAAATGACAACATGCTGAAAAATCACTCACTACAAGTAGCAATATATGCTTTAGTTATCGGTAATATTCTTAAGTTTAAAGATGATGATTTGCTAAAATTAGGCGTAGCCGCTTTACTACATGATATTGGTTTTAAAAAAATTGACGAAACTATTATCAATAAAAAAAGCATGCTAACTCCACAAGAGATTAGTTTAATGCAAAAACACAGCCAGCACAGTGTGGAAATAATAGAACAGAATAAAATTCATGATCCATACATTATAAATGCAGTGATGCATCATCATGAAAGATATGACGGAAGCGGTTATCCTAATCAACTCATGGGTGATGAAATAAGTAATTTTGCCTCGATTGTAGGTATATGCGATGTTTTTGACGCACTCACGAATAATAGACCTCATAGAGAGCACTACAGCTCTTTTAATGCCCTTAAGATGATGATGCGTGATAAAGATATGGTCAATAAATTTAATCAAAACTATCTTCATCTTTTTCTCAAATCATTTTTATAAAAATTTTTACTCTTTAATATAATAAAATAAAATAGTTGTTATGTTATAATTGGGCTTAATTTAATATTAGATAAGGATAGCTATGAAAAATATATTTATTTTTATATTTATTGGCTTATATTTAAACATCGCTTTGCTAAGTGCGGCAGAGTCTCTCAACTTAGAACAAGCGCTAGAGATGCTTAAATCACAAAATTTAGAGATAAAGAATGCCTCAACAGAAATAGATGCCGCACTTCAAGATGCAAAAATTGCATCAGGAAACCACTACGGAAAGTTAGATATTATTCAAGATATCGTAAAATCTGATGATGCCGGAAACGTATTTGGCTTTAAACTCTCCAGTAGGGAAGCTGACTTCGGAGACTTTGGAGCAAAAGAGTTTATGGATAACTTCTTAGCAGGAAACCCTGACTATAAGACTCCTCCTCATGATTTAAACTATCCCGACTCAAGAAAGTATTTTCAAAGCAAATTAAACTATGAAATTCCGCTTTTTACAGGATTTAAAATATCAAGCTATGAAGATATTATGAACTCCGTAACAAAAATAAAAAAATTAGAAAAATCAAAAGTTGTAAATGAAAAAATATATGAAACAAGAAAAAGTTTTTATGATATGGCTCTGCTTGAAGACTCTATAGTAAATTTAAACATCATTTTGAAAAATATAGATATTCTTGAAAATATGACAAAAGAGATGATAGAAGTCGGATATGCAAAAAAAATCGATCTCTTAGAGGTAGAAGCTAAAAAAGGCAATGTAGAAAGACTTATCGCTCAAATGGAGTCAAACAAAGAACTTCTTTACCACT
>MICC01000103.1:4482-16245 GCA_001829715.1 Sulfurimonas sp. RIFOXYB12_FULL_35_9 | reverse complement strand
ACTACCCTATGGTCGGAGCTTTTGCGGAGATTGCAACTGCGGATGATAAATTTTTAGGCGAAGCGAGCGATCATAAATCTTATACGATTGGTGCAAGGGTTACATGGAATTTATTTAACGGCGGAATAGACAGTGCGAATGTTGAGAAATCAAGACTTGAGTATATAAAAACAAAGACTCAAGTAGAGCTTGCAAACAGTGGGATTGAGCTTCAGACACAAAAAATCAAAACTGAGATAGAGAGTTTTAACAATGATATAAAATCCCTCAAAAAAGAGCTTGCTCTTGCCGATGAGATCTACAAAAATTATGAAGCAAGATACAAAGAGAAGCTCTCTTCAATGAGTGATGTCATCATCAAACAATCTGAGCAGATTCAGAAGATCTTACAACTTCAAGAGACTATAAACAAACGAAATGAGAAGATTTTTGCACTAGAAAAACTAGCAAACGGAGAAAAATAATGAAAAAAATATTAATACTTTTAGGCTTGGCAGGCTTGTTAATGGCAGAGAATATAACGCTCTCAGGCACTGTAATAAGCGACAATAGAAAAATGATAACAAGTCGTTTCATGGGATTTGTAACTGAAGTAAAAGTATCGGAGGGAGATACAGTAAAAAAAGGAGATCTTCTCTACACAATTGACTCAAAAGAGATAGATTCGGCTCTCACTCAAGTTGAACTTGGCATTTCACAAGCACAACTGAGTCTTCAAATGTATCAAAACCAATATACGAATGTAAAACTGAATCTTGAGCGATATAAAAGACTCTTAGAAAAAGATATGGTTTCTAAATTTGAAGTTGAAAATCTTATACTTGCCGAACAAAATCTGGCAAATATGATAGATATAGCAAAAAAGCAGGTTATTCAGGCACAAGCTCGACTTGAAGAGGTTAAAAATCAATATCGTTACCTAAATATAACAGCACCGAATAATGGTGTAATAGTAAGTAAAAACATAAAAGTCGGAGAGATGGCAATGCCGGGAATGCCTGCACTTGAACTCTCGGATTTGACAAACTTAAAAATATCTGCTGAGATTTCAGAAGATAATTTACGTTTTATTCAAGAAGGAAAAAAAGTAGTTATAAATATTCCCTCACAAAACATAAATGTAATAGGAACCGTAAGTGCCATTATCCCAAATTCAAATCCCATGACACACTCATTTAAGATAAAAATTTCATTTAAAAATGTATACAATACGATCTATCCTGGTATGTACGCTACAGTAGTTATTGAGTAAGGCTTAGAGTATGAATAGCTATAAACCCACAGATATCGCCGGAAAACTTGCTTCTGGATTTTTAAGAAATCCTCTCACTATTGTTCTTGGTATTTTTTTACTCTCTATCGGATACTTGTCGCTTACTATAATGCCGCGTGAAGAGAACCCTCAAATGGTCGTAAGCGGTTCAACCGTTATAGTCGCACTTCCGGGGGCTAGTGCCGCAGAGATTGAAAAAGTTATCGTAAAACCCTTAGAGAGAAAGCTCAAAGAGGTAAAAGGTGTGGAAAACATCTCATCTATGGCGATGGACAATGTCGGAATTGTAAATGCGGCATTTTTTATCGGGGAGAAGAAAGAGGACTCTAACCTTAAGATATATGACAAGATCATGCAGAACTATGACATATTTCCAAAAGGGGCTATGCAGCCGATCATAAAACCTTTAGATATCGATATAGACATTCCTATCGTCTCCGTTGCATTCTACTCAAAAGATGAAAATATGAGTAAAACAGATCTATACGACAAAGTAAAAGATATACAGCATCGCATTAACGGGCTTGCAAATGTTGCTGTTACGGAGCTAAAAGGCGGGAATAAACATCAATTTAATATAGAAGTAGATCTAAACAAACTATCCGGCTATAACATTTCCATGGGTCAAATTGTTCAAGCGGTACAGTCACTCTCTTACAGCGTACCTGCCGTAAAAAACAGAACTAAAGAGAACGAGATAATTATTCTTGGCGTTAAAAATGCGATAGAGAGTCCTGAGGATATAGGCGATATAATTATTGCTCAATATATGGGTTCTCCAATATATCTAAAACAGATTGCAACAATAAAAAGTTCATATGATATACAAAATTTCAGATCTGCGACAATTAGTAAAAAAGATGAAAGCGGCAATTTTTTGCCTCTGCAAAATCAAGTAACCCTTACAGTGTCAAAACTTCAAGGCACAAATGCTGTTGTAATTGCCAATGCGGTAAAGACGGAATTAGAGAGTTATAAAGAGTACCTAAACAGTAATAACATCGGCTATTCAATAACTAGAAACGACGGGGAAAGAGCCAATGAAGCAGTGAATGAGTTGGTTTACCATCTTCTTTTATCAATAGTAATTATTGCTATTTTGCTTGTTTTGGTTCTTGGATGGAGAGAATCCCTCATAGTTACATTTACCGTTCCTGCGATTCTAGCTATTACACTTTTTATAGCATACCTGACAGGGCAAACCATTAATCGTATAACTCTCTTTGCATTCCTGCTCTCACTGGGACTTCTAGTTGATGCGGCAATTATCGTAATAGAAAATATCCACAGACATTTTCACTCAAAAGAGTCTGCACATGAGAGTGTAGATGACATTATGGTTAAAGCGACAGACGAAATTGGGCCACCGACAAATATCGCAACTTTAGCAATTATTATGACTATGGTTCCAATGGCGTTTGTAGGGCAGATGATGGGTCAATTTATGAAACCTATTCCTGCCAATGTTCCAGTTGCTCTTATTGCTTCACTTTTTGTTGCATATATTTTTACACCATATTTGGCGGCTAGAATGTTAAAAAGACCGGATTTTCATAGTGAGGAGAAACATTAATGTTTAAAAAATTTCAAAATGCCATTTTTTTGGGTATTCAAAATCCTACAAAAAGAAATACCATTCTCCTTGTAACATTAGCGGCATTTATCTTATCGGTGCTTATGATTGCGCCAACAAAAATGGTTTTAGCAAAGATGCTTCCTGGGAAAAACAATGACACTTTTACCATATACACGACGCTGGCTGATGGCAGATCTATTGAACAAACTAAGCAGGTAACGGAGTGTGTCTCTGAATTTATTAAAAAAGAGAAAGAGATTCAAGATTTTGAGATATTTTTAGGTATGGGTGCCCCACTTGATTTTGCAGGTCTTATCAAAGGTTCACACTTTAAAAATTCTGAAAATGTTGCTGAAATTGTAGTAAATCTCTCAAAAAAACACCACAGAGAAGAGCCGTCTTACATGATGGTTCAAAGAATGCGACCGGATATTCTAAAAAGTTGTGCTTCACTCTATGACAAAACAACAATCACATTTGTAGAACCCCCAGCGGGACCTCCGGTATTAGCGGCAATCGTAGCAGAAATATACGGAGACAATTCAGATGGCATCAGAGAGTTATCTTCAAGAATCGCTGATGTATTTCAAAAAACTAAAGGTCTTGTTGATATAGAAATAATGCAAGACGAGATCTATGAAAAGTTTGAAGTTGAAGTAGACAGTATTAAAGTTGCTCTCTCAGGCGTTAATGTAAAACAGTTAAACGACATACTATATTTAGCATTTGAAGGAATGCAAATCGCGGTTAAGAACTCAGACACAGTAAATGAGCAGATTCCTATATATCTCTCTCTAAGTCAGGATTCTAAAAAGTTTTCTTCTAAAGATTTAAATGCTATCAAGGCAAAACTCTCTTCCTTGAAACTTATGAGTCCAACCGGAATGATGACGCCGCTTACAGAACTTGTAACAATAGTGCCTAAAAAATCAAATCCTATGATTATGAGCAAAAATCTTCACAAGATGACAAACGTTATGGCGGAAACAGATATGGTTTCACAGGTTTATCCGTTAATGGATGCCAGAAATGTCATCTTAGATACCTTTAGCGATAAATACAAGATTGAAAAAATCGGACTTTTTAATCTTATACTAGTAGATAAAACTTCCAAAGAGGTTTACAAACTTATGTGGGACGGAGAGATGGAGGTAACTCTTGACACTTTTGTCGAGCTTGGCGCCGCATTTATAGCTGCGTTGGTGCTTATATTTTTACTTATGGTCATTTACTATAAAAGCTATACACTAAGCGGTATAATTCTTTTAGGCTCATTTTTATCTATCATCGGAGTAATTGTCGGTCACTGGATTATGGATATTTTTAGTGTCGACACATTCTTTCTAACGGCTACATCACTCATCGGTTTTATCGCTCTTATCGGCATAAGCTCAAGAAATTCACTTCTTCTAATCGACTTTACGGCATCTTTGATGAGAGACAATAAAATGGATAAAGCTGAAGCTATTGCTTACGCAACTGCTACACGGGCAAAGCCTATTTTCTTAACAGCTGCAGCAATAATACTTGCTTCAACACTTCTAGCCGGAGATGCAGTATTTGGAGGTCTTGGCGTTGCACTTATATTTGGAACTATTGCGGCAGTAGTTTCATCGCTTATGGTTGTTCCCGTGCTTTTATATAAAGCAGATCTAAAGAGACATTTTAATTTGGATTAGAAAAAAGTAAGGATAGGTTTCCTACATATAACGATGTTACATGTAGGAATAAAATCGTCTAGACTATAATCTAGCGTATTGAACGCTTGAACAAGCCTCAATTTTAAGTAGTTCGCTCAAAGTCGCATCACTTATAATATTATCAACCAAAATAACGGCAAGAGCCTGTTTTTTATCATTTCTAGCAAGCGAGAAATCGGCAATATTTACATTATATTTTGCTAAAGTTGTACCGATATTTCCGATAACGCCAGGAACATCTTGATTTTTAAGAATAATCATATCACCCTTAAGAGCCACTTCGATATCAAATCCATCAATTGAAACAATTCTAAAAATATTATCATCAAAGATAGTTGCGCTGATAGTAGTAGTTCCACCTTCCGCGGTTGTCAGTTTTATTGTAATTAGGTTTTTATAAACTGAAGAGTCATTTAACGCTTCCGACTCAATTTTAATCCCTTTTTCTTTAGCAATAAAATCTGCATTAACATAGTTAATCGTATCATCACTAATCTGGCTCATTGCACCAACGGCAACAAATGTAGACAAAGAGTCTACATATTTAGAGATTTCACCCTGCCCACTTACTTTTATTGAGATTATCTGAGATTTATTAAGCTGAGACTCCAAGAAGCCAATTTTTTGTCCCATCTCTAAAAACGGCTTTACAAACGGCGGTATCTTAGTCTCATCAATTGGCAAATTCATAGCATGCGGATATGATATGCCCTTAACTGCAGAAATAGCATTTGCCGCAGCTTGAACACCGATGTTGTACTGAGACTCATAAGTATTTGCGCCTAAATGCGGAGAGACTGTTACATTATCAAGATCTAAAAGCGGGTTGTTAGTTGCAGGCTCTTTTACAAAAACATCAATACCTGCAAAACGAATTTTACCGCTTTTTAGTCCAGTGTAAAGTGCCTCTTCATTATAAAGACCGCCTCTAGCACAGTTGATTAAAACTACGCCGTCTTTCATCTTTGCAATCTCTGAGGCATCAATCATATTTGTAGTCTCTTTATTTTTAGGAGTATGAATCGTGATAATGTCACATGCTAAGATATCTTCAAAATTTTTAGTATAAACCATATTTAAATCCGTAACTTTTGACGGGTTAATATATGGGTCATAAGCAACTATATCCATCTCAAAAGCTTGAGCACGCTTAGCAACGCGAGAACCGATGTTACCAAAACCTATGACACCGAGTTTTTTGCCCTTAAGCTCATAACCGTACCACTTCTCTCTCTTCCAAACTCTCTGCTCTTTTAAGTGATTGTGTGAATATGGAAACATTCTCATACATGAAAGCATATGTGCCATAGTAAGTTCAACCGCAGCAATCGTATTTGCCGTAGGAACATTCATGACAATTATTCCCTCTTTTGAACACCCTGGAATATCCACATTATCAACTCCAACACCTGCGCGAACTATCGCCTTCATGTTTTTAGCATGTGCAATAAACTTATCGTCAACATCAGTTGAGCTTCTTGTAATTGCAACATCAGCTTTTTCAATAATATCTAAAAGCTTTACTTTGTCTTCATCTGCTGCCATTATAAAGTTAATACTCTCGTCATTACGGAGCATCTCTAAACCGGCTTCATGTATATGGTCACAAACCACTATGGTATGTTTTTGCATTATATATCCTCTTTGTATAGCCCGACACTGGCTGAAATTTGATAATTTTTTAACACTTCAACAAGAGAATTTAACTTCTCTATCTCTTTTGAGTAAATAAGCAACTCCGAACCACTCTTATCTTTTTTGAGATAATATTTTAACTGATGCTGTTTTAACTCCTCCTTTAAACAGAAGAGTTGATATGGATCCAACAGTGGAGCTGAGAGTTTGTATATTGTGGTACTAGTTGCAACTATTTTCTCATTTAAATCAACTTGAATTAAAACTTCATTCACAGGATAAAAGTATCCTAATTTTTCAGTTTTAGAAAAATGGTTTAACCAAACTTTTTCAGGCTCTTTTACAGATACCTTACTTTTATGTTCAAGAGGAGCTAACTTATGAGAAGCATCATTTGAGTTAATTGAAATAAGAAAAAGACCAATAAAAACAGCCACCCCTCCCGCGATGAGTGGAGTAAGCCATTTTAAAATCTTTCGCACAATGTTTACTTAAATTTATCTTTAATTAAATCACCTAAAGAGTGTGATTGATTATCATTAATCTCTTCAAGCATTGCCTGATTTTTTATGTAATCTAATTTTTTAACAGAGAGACGAATACGGTCACGGCGAGTATCTACAACTGCAATCGCAGCTTCAATTGTTTGACCTACGGCTAAATCGCTTTTTTCTAAAGGAGCGAGATCTTCATCACGGATAAGTGCATCAACACCGTCTCCTAGAGATACGAATACGCCGAAATCTTTAATATCACGAATTGTACCTGTTACAATGCTGTTTAACTTATGTGTTTTTGCGAATGCATCTATCGGGCTCTCTAAAAGTGCTTTTCTATTAAGTGATATTTTTTGATCTTCAGGACTGATTTTAGCGATTTTTACTTCAACTTTATCACCGGTTTTTAAAACATCTTTACACTTAACATTCTTATCCCAAGAGATATCTTGATTATGTAATAAACCCTCAACACCGTCAATGCGAACAAATGCACCGAAGTCTGTTAAAGATGTAACAGTTCCAGAAATAATATCACCCTCACGGTGATTTTTCATAAACTCATCAAACGGTTTTGGAAGAAGTCTTTTTAATGAAACACGAAGCTTGTGAGTTTTTGGGTTAATCTCAATTACTTCAACATCAATCTCTTGACCCACGGTTAGGTAGTCATTAGGATTTTTAACATTTTTATCCCAAGAAATTTCCGATATGTGCAAGAAGCCCTCAATATCATTTCCCAAATCAACAAATACACCGTAAGCTTCAACATTTGAAACTGTTACGGTAATAGTATCACCCTCATCCAATTCGCTCTCAACTTCTGCCCAAGGATCAGACTGAACCGCTTTGATAGATAGAGAAAGATGTCTTTTGTCTTTATCGTAAGAGATAGCTTTTACCATTACGCTATCACCCTCTTTGTAAAGTTTAGAAGGATTTACAGGACCTTTGTAGCTGATTTCGTTGTAGTGTACTAAACCATCAACTCCGCCAACATCTACAAACATACCATAGCTAGTGATTTTTTTGATAGTTCCTTCAACAAGCGCATCATTTTCCATTAGCTTATCAATAATCTCTTTTTTCTTTTTACGTTCGTCATTAAAAAGTTTACGACGAGATACAACGATTGAATTTTGTTCTGGATCTATTTTAACAACCTGAGCTTTTATTTTACGACCGATAACTTCATCAGTGTCTTTAAAAGCAGCCAATGAGCGAGGCATAAAGAATGAAACATCATCCGCTTCCACTACGTAACCGCCACGGTTTTTCTTAGTAATTACACCGTCAATAATTATATCTTCGAAGTTTTCTTTGTTTTGATCAATAAAGTCAATAGTTTTTTGTTGCTCTAAAACTTTTTTGTATGATATTTTAGGACGCTCATTATAGTATCCTGTAACCATTACTTTAATTTTATCGCCAACATTAAATTTCAATTTGCCGTTTTCGCTGATCTCATCTAAACTAAGGATACCCTCTAGTTTATCGCCGACACCGACTAATGCTCTATTTTCATCCGCTTGGATTTCTACTATTTCACCCTCAACAATGCGACTTGTTTCTTGCTGCTTTTCGCTTGCAGCAAACATTTCTGCAAAATTCTCTTCTTCAAATGATTCGTTATCGAACGCCATTACCTATCCTCTGTTACATAAAAATTTCGCAATTATACCTAATTATTGATTAATTTACACAAAGATAGAACTATAAAACAGGCTGTTTTACTCAAAAAAATTTAATTTTTTAAATTATTTTCGATAGCATTTACAACATTTTGAATAATCCAGTCAGGCGTTGAAGCTCCTGCCGTTATTCCGCAAAATTTCTTATCTTTAAACCAAGAAAAATCCAAATCTTTCTCATCTTCTATGTGATAGCTATCTTTACAGTTATCACATGATATGCTAAATAACTGCTTTGTATTAGACGAATTTTTACCGCCTACAACTATCATAATATCAGCTTTTGCCGAAATTTTTCTAACTGCCTCTTGATTCTCAAACGTTGCATTGCATATGGTATTGAAAATTCTAACCTCTTTGTGACGGGGAATCAAATAATTTGCAATTTCCATATAATCTTCGACTCTGCGAGTTGTTTGTGCAACCAAAGCTATCTTCTCTTTTAGCTTTAAATTTTCAAGATCTTTTGGAGATGTAACGACTGTCGCACCATACTTTGCATAGCTTTTTACGCCTTTAATCTCAGGATGGGCATCATCACCAAAGATTATGATCTCGTATCCTTGCTCGCTCATCTCTTGGCAAATTTGCTGCGGTTTTGTAACATAAGGACATGTAGCATCCACGACATTTACATTATTTGCTTTTAGTTCCGCTAGCTCGTTTTTGGGTATTCCGTGTGTTCTGATTACTGCTTTATCACCGGAAGCAAAACTATTATGATCATCGGTAAGTCCTACTTTAAAATCTTTTTCAAGTCTCTCAATCTCTTTTGAGTTATGAATAAGAGGACCATAAGTCGATGAGTTTTTATTCTCTTCGGCTATTTTTATAGCTCTTTTAACACCAAAACAAAAACCGTAACTTTCAGCAAGCTCAATCTTCATTTTTAATTAAACTCTACTTCTGTTATCTTTTCTAAAAGCTCAAAAAAGTTTGGAAATGATGTATTTATACATGCAATATCATCCACATTCATGGAACATCTAAGACCTGCGATTATAAAGCTCATAGCAATTCTATGATCTCCATGGCTATCTATTTTAGCTTCTTTAAGCTCTCCGCCTCTCACACTGTACCCGTCATGAACTTCATCTACTTCAATGCCGCATGCTCTAAGTCCGTTTACTACAGTAGAGATTCTGTCACTCTCTTTGACTCTAAGTTCCTCTGCATTTTTTACGACACTTACACCCTCTGCACACGCAAAAGCGATAGAAAGAGCAGGAAGTTCATCTATAAGCCATGATATATTATCTTCAACAGTTATCGCACAAAGTGGTGCGTACTTTACATGTATATTTCCGATAGGCTCATATTTGTTATCGGTTGTTTCGTAACTAATATTTGCACCCATTCTCTCAAGTGCTCTAAAGGCTTCAATTCGAGTTTGATTTAGTGTTACACCCTCCAAGACTACATCAGAGTCAGGTGTGATTGCAGCTGCAACCGCAAAGAAAAATGCACTTGATGGGTCTGCCGGCACTCTTATTTTTAGCGGTGTCAATAACTTTTTCATAGGCTTAATAGTCGTTTTTAGTCCATGAACTTCTATCTCTGCACCCATGCCTTTTAACATTCTCTCTGTATGATCACGACTGAGTTCAGGCTCGCTATAGGTACATTCACCATCAGCTCTAAGAGCAGCTAAAATCATAGCACTCTTAACTTGTGCCGAAGCGATTTTACTCTCATAATTAAACGCGCTAAGAGATGCTCCGCGTATGCTAAGCGGAGCTAAATCACCGTTATTTCTTCCGTCAAGTTTTGCGCCTATATCACGAAGCGGAGCAGTTACCCTTTTCATTGGACGACGGCGAAGATACTCATCTCCCGTTAAAATAAAATGTCCCTCTGCCGAGCTTAAAAGCCCACAAAACAGCCTTATTCCTGTTCCTGAATTTCCACAATCCAAAATCTCACTGCTCTCTTTAATACCCTCAGAGCTTATCTTAATTGTCACACCGTCATCAATAACCGTTGCACCGAGATTTTTTACTATATTTAAAGAGTTCAAAGTATCTTCTGCTCTTAAAAAATTAGTTATTTCACTTGTGCCCTCTGCCAACATGGCAAACATGGCACATCTGTGAGATATAGACTTATCAGGCGCTACCTCAGAAATACGAAGTGAAAATGACGACGCTTTAGTGACTTTTACGCTACTCATCTGATTTTAATTCCCAGCTTATTATTTAGCGCATCCAAAATAGCATCCATCGACTTTGTAATATCTTCTTCCTCAAGTGTTTTATCAAATGATTGAAGAACAAAACGAATTGAGAGACTTGTATTCTCGCCAAGTGACGCATCGCTATAGTTATCAACCGGATAAAAACGTACAAGTTCCTCAGTTGCGAACTCTTCTATGACACTCTTTACCTTTTCATAAGGCATCTCTTTTGGCATAACGACACTTAAATCTCTGTACGATGACTGATATCTTGAAGTTTTTTTTGCAGTTTTTAGGCCATTTGGCAATTTCTCAAAATCCAGTTCACACATATATGTTACGCTTAAATCATAACTCTCTTCAACATTTGGATGCAGACGGAAAATCTCTCCTACAGCTTCACCGTCTATTAACACACATGCAGATTGAAATGGGTGAGAGAGCGAATGCGTTGTTTTAAACTCACGAAGCTCAAACGCTCCTATAATATTTGAGATTTTCTGAACAAAAAATCCAAAATCAACTTTAAGAGGTTTTCCCGCATTAGCCAAACTTTGAAACTCTCTATCTCCGCTAAAGAGCATTGCCATTCTTAGAGACTCTTCTCTTTGTGAATTAAAGACAGAACCGACTTCAAAGAGTTTTACAGATAGATAGCCATTTTTAGAGTTGTTTGATGCAGCCCTTAGTAACCCGCTAAGCAGAGTAGTTCTTAGAGTATCCAACGTATTTACTATAGGATTGAGAAGCTCTTTGCTCTCATCAATAGTTTCAAATCCATACTCTTCTAAGACTTTTTTCTCATCAAACACAAAATGAACAGTCTCAAAAAATCCGCTATAAGCAGCTTTGTGTCTATATGTACGTCTCTTTTTATAGTTTACATAATCATCTTCAAGTCTGTTATCTTCCGTAAATGTAAAAGGCTTTGATGGAATATTATCAATACCTATTAAGCGAACAATCTCTTCTGCAATATCTTGTCTGTTAACTATATCATGTCTAAATCTAGGAACTGAAACTATAAAGTTATCGGCAGACGATTTTGTTGTTTCAAAACCTAAATTTTTTAATATTTTTGTTATTTTAGCTTTATCTATATTTGCACCGACTATCTCATCAATCTCTTTTTTGCCCACACTTATAATCTTATCTTCATGCATATCGCAAAGCTCTATCGTACCGCCAAAAACAGTTGAAGTGGAGTTAGACTCAATA
>MICC01000103.1:0-4469 GCA_001829715.1 Sulfurimonas sp. RIFOXYB12_FULL_35_9 | reverse complement strand
AATTAAGACCTTGATCTAAATCTGGTTCGCTTCCTCTTGATGTTCTGTAATAAGCAGGACCTGCAGCCATTTTTTTACTCTGCATTTGCTTAGAGATAATATCCGGCGGAATATAACTAGCTTCTATTAATACAATCCCCTCACTATTTGTTGCTCTAGAAGCATCTTCTTGAATTATTCCTACAGTAGAGGCTTTTTTATTCTCTCTTGCCATTATTGAAGCAAAACCGTTCTCATCTTGACATAATGAAGCTTTTGCCAAAGTCTCATTTTTTGTACAGAAAAAAGAGTGATTATAAGCTCTTAAAATAACTCCGCTGTCATGTGTTACGTATTCCATAAGAGATTCTATGTCACTCTCTCTTTTTTCCTCTATTTGTGAAAGTCTGAGTTTTACTAAAAGAGGGAGTTTTAAATTTTTAAAATCAACCGCTTTATAGCGAATATCCACATTTAAATTATTTTCATGGCTAAGAGCAAAAATACGCCCTATTCCAACTCTTTTATCTTCATTTTCTACTATGCTTCTATCTTTTAGCGTTCTGTCAAAGGCCGCACTAAGTTCTCTCGCAATACCTCTGATACTTAAACAATCACCGCGATTTGCAGTCAGCTCTATTTCTATTATATCATCGTTAAAAATATTATTTTGGGAAACTTCCCCACCTATTTTATACTTTCCGATGCTGTTATCCAGTTCTAATATTCCGCTTTGAAAATCCGCTAGACCAATCTCTTTAGCCGAACAAATCATACCCTCTGACTCAATGCCGCGAAGTTTTACCGGCTTGATAAGAGTACCATCAGGCATAACGGCACCGATAGTCGCAACAACCACATCAAGACCGGCTCTTACATTTGAAGCACCGCATACAATTTGTCTAACACCGGTTCCAAGATCTACTTTACAAACATTGAGTTTATCGGCATCAGGATGTTTTTCGCACTCTAAAACTCTGCCAAACACTATCTTTTGCGGGATACTAGAAGTTGTAACACTATCTACTTCCAAACCGATAGAGTTGAATGTTTTTACCAACTCATCCGTAGATATTCCGCTTAAGTCTATCCACTCGTTTAACCAACTTCTTGTAATTATCATTGAAACTGCTCCAGCAACTTAATATCTCCCTCAAAGAGTGAACGAAGATCTCCTATCTGATGAATCAGCATTGCAAATCTCTCAACTCCAAGACCAAAAGCATATCCACTTACATTTTCATATTTTACGGCTTCAAAAACATTAGGATCTACGATTCCGCAACCTAAAACTTCCAGCCATCCAGTCTTAGAACAGACTCTGCATCCATCGCCTTTACAAAAGACACATGAAATATCAACTTCTGCCGAAGGCTCTGTAAAAGGGAAGAAACTAGGACGAAAGCGCACCTTTACATCACCGAACATGTACTTTAAAAAATCTTCTAAAATAAACTTTAGATTTGCAAAAGAGACTGTCCCCTCTTCATCGACTAAAAGTCCCTCAACTTGATGGAACATAGGTGTATGGGTAATATCGTAATCTCTTCTAAAAACAGCGCCCGGAGCAATCATGCGAATAGGCGGTTTTGTACTCATCATAGTTCTTATCTGAACAGGCGATGTATGCGTACGCAAAAGCATCTCGTCTTTAAAATAAAATGTATCCTGCATATCGCGAGCAGGATGGTATTTTGGAAGATTTAGAGCTTCAAAATTGTTAAAATCATCTTCTACCATCGTTCCGGTTTTTACGGCAAAATTCATAGATGAAAAATACTCTACGATTCTATCCATCGTCTCCATAACAGGATGAAGTGCGCCAGATTCTGATTTAGAATTGAACATAGTCACATCTAATGCCTCTGCTCTCATGTGCTCTTGCAACTCTAATGTTTGAAGAACTATTTTTCTTTGCACCAATTCATTCATAAGCGCATTTTTATGTATGTTCAACTCTTGTGCGATTTTTGCTTTTTCTTCATCTGGTGCTTCTTTCATCCTAGCAAACTCTGCTGCTAAAACACCTTTTTTACCAAACACGGAAATACGAATCTCTTCGACTCTATCAACACTCTGTGCCTCTTTTATTGCGTCATACCAATCTTTCAATAGACTCACCCATACTGGAGGGAAATACCCTCTTAAATTTTGAAAGGATTATAGTCAAATATAATTTATATATAGCTTGATTTGCCGTTTTATATGCTACAATAAACAAAAAAAGGAAGAGATATGTGCATATTTTGCAAAATCGTAAATAAAGAAATACCCTCAAATATCATATTAGAAAATGAAGAATTTTTAGCCTTTCATGACATAAATCCAAAAGCTCCCGTTCATATTTTGGTTATACCGAAAATACATGTAGAGAGTTTTAATGAAGTATCCCCTCAGACCATGAATAATGTTACAAAATTTATGCAAGATATTGCAAAAGAGTTAAAACTTGATAAAAGCGGATACAGGATTATTACAAATATAGGCGAAGACGGAGGACAAGAGGTAAAACATCTCCACTTTCATTTGCTAGGCGGTGCAAAACTGGCTTGGACGCATCTAAGTGATGCAGATCCAAAAGGTATGTTTTAAAAGCCTCTCTCTTAAGAGGGGCAACTCTCGATTTTGCCCATATCTATTTTCAAACCGCCGCCTGAAATAATCTTTTCATTATCTTTAATCTTTTTTCCGTTATGAGTCACAGAGTAAGATACGGCAACTGAATCTCTGATTGTATTAATCGTTGAACAATAAGTCTCTAATGAAGCCATAACCCATCTAGCAGCCATTATATCATCTGCATCAGAATCAAATCTGTAATCAAGATGCAGAGTATTGAATTTTTTAGGAAAATCCTCATTTCTTAGAGCATCGCCGTCAATTACTAAATTTGACACAGTTTTATTTTGATTTTTAGGCATTAAAACCATATCTGTAGCACTGCATGAGATAATTCCTGCTAAAAAATACTCTATAGGTGTTATCTGAGGACAATCAATAATAAAACTGCTTTTATCAGTTTTTGCCTCAAACCTCATCTCGTTTAAATGTGATACTGTCACCTTCATGTCTATTTCTCCAAGAAGTTTTTAAAATACGCCAGCTGTTCTTCAGTTCTCTGAGTTGATGTTCCGCCGGCAGAGGTTCTTGCGTTCATAGAGTTTTCAATTGACAAAAACGCCAAAACATCTTCGCCGATTCTGCTATCAATCTCTTGAAGATATTTCAGCTCGATATCGCTCAAATCAATTTTTAGCTCTTCGCTTTTAGCTACTGCTTTTCCGGTAATAAAGTGAGCCTCTCTAAAAGGAATATCACACTTTTGCACCAAATAATCCGCCAAATCCGTTGCACTTAAATGCCCCATTTTACAAGCGTTACTCATATTATTAGCTTTAACCTGCATAGTTTTAAGAGCCTCTTTCAGTATTTCCAGTGAAATCTCAGCAGTCTCAACCGCATCAAAGACACCCTCTTTATCCTCTTGAGTATCTTTGTTATAAGCAAGAGGAAGACCTTTCATAACAGTTAGAAGCCCCATTAAAGAACCATAAACCCGTCCTGTTTTGCCGCGAAGAAGCTCAGGAACATCCGGATTTTTCTTTTGCGGCATAATTGAAGAACCTGTAGAATACTCATCGCTAAGTTCAATAAATCTAAACTCATAGCTAGACCACATAACAAGCTCTTCGCTAAGACGGGAAATATGCATCATCATAGTAGATATATTAAACAAAATCTCCAACGCAAAATCTCTGTCACTTACTGTATCAAGGCAGTTAACGCTCACACTGCTAAATCCTAAAAGCTCCGCCGTCATATCTCTGTCTATTTTATGCGGAGTTCCTGCAAGTGCAGCACAGCCAAGCGGAGAGACGTTGTTTCTCTCATGTGAGCTCTCAAATCTCTCAATATCTCTTTTAAACATTGACAAATATGCACTTAGATGAAAAGCGAAATTGATAGGTTGCGCATGTTGAAGATGCGTCATCCCCGGAACAAGGGTCTGTGTATGCTTTGAAGCTATAACCAATATCTCATGCATTAAAAGCTTTACGGCACCCGCTATCTCTAAATTTTTACGAAGAACATAGCGGCGAAAATCAACCGCAACCTGGTCGTTTCTGCTTCTTGCGGTATGAAGTTTTTTTCCAGCTTCACCGATAATGGCAGTAAGACGCTTCTCAATCCCCATGTGCAGGTCTTCATCCGATATTTTCCACTCAAACACTCCAGACTCTATCTCCTCTTTTACCTGAGAGAGCCCTTTTGTTATCTGAGATAGTTCATCAGCAGTTAAAATACCCTGTTTTGCAAGCATTGTAGCATGTGCAATAGAGCCCTCGATATCTTCGCGATAAAGTTTTCTGTCAAACATAATAGAAGCGTTAAATTGATCTAAAAGGCTTGATGCACTCGCAGAAAAACGACCTGACCACATTTTGTTCATAATAATTTCCTTGATTTTATTTTATAAAAAGTTATTTAAA
>MICC01000102.1 GCA_001829715.1 Sulfurimonas sp. RIFOXYB12_FULL_35_9 | reverse complement strand
GGGACTTCAGTCCCGCACTATGGCGAGGCTAAAGCCTCACTTCCAATTAAGTTTCATTTATTTTTAGTCTCCGAAATAAGTGCTAAAAAGCTCAAGTTAGTGCCATTCTTCTCAGGTGTCTAACTGTAAAACTGATAAAGAAAATTTGAGCGATGATGAACTCTCTTTGGCATTAAAGAAATTTTTGGAACAATAGTAATTGGTAAAAAGTGAAACAATGACCCACTTTATTCAGATTTTCTTCTTCCCATCCATACCACTATCAAACCTATTGAGATAAAAAGAGCACCTTCTAAGATTACCAAAGGAGCATAAGCCTTTGTTGAAGCATCTGAGGCAATATCTATGTAGCCTACAACTGTATAAATAAACGCCATCAAAGAAATACCCCATCCTGCTAGTTTAACTATATTTTTATTGCGATTAGTTGACATTTAAAAATCATTTTTTACTATTGGTATTCACCAATATAATATATAAATATTAGCACATATCCGTTGTATTTTTTGCATCACCAAAATAAAACATGTGATATAATTTTTAAAATTTGATGAGGTGTGTGTAATGAAAAAAATATTGTTATTCACTTTATGTCTTGCTTCAATTGTGATAGCAGATGTACAAAAAAACAGTGTAACAAAGCAGGCAAAGCAAATCGCTACAAACTTACAATCATATCTACCGTATCGTATTGATGATTTGACAATCATTCATTCGGCAATTAGTAATGATAATGTAGTAACGATATTGAAAAGTGTAGATATGGCAACTTTCGCAACAAGGGTTCTCAAAAAAAAATATGAAGATATCACCCAAAATGAAAAAAAAGAGGTATTTGAATATATAAAAAAATCTTTTACAGATAAACAAGTTGATGCTATCGGTGCTTGTAGCGACGCACAATCAAGAAAAGGCATCGACGCAGGAGTTGTAATGTTTTATAGGTATGTAATTGAAAATTCATCCAAAACTATAGTAGACATAACTGTTGATGCAAAAACATGTCAAGATATAGATAAAAAACCGCTTTTTTAGGGAGTATTCACTGCATCATAAATTTAAAGCTTTATTGAGTTGTCCGTCGAAGTGAAACGTAAACTAAAACTATTAACCTCCACTTTTTAAAATGAAGTAAAGTGGAGATTCATTCACAGTGGCGAGTGGCGTAACTTGTGACACCTATTTTTACAGATGTTACTGCTTTATCTATTTTCCCACTTAAATATGTCAATGATAACTATGATGTCATTGTCTATGATATAGGTTATAGTGTAGCCTTTGAAAACCAAATCCCTAACATTTATATCATCATGATAAATTGATTGTCTGTACTTAAATGGCATATTTAAAAGAGCAGTTATTTTTTTGTCTAATTCTTTTTTGAAGTTTTTAGCATTTGCAGGGTTGTTAATGGCAATATATTTTAAAATGGAGAAAAGTCTATCGTTAAAAGATGGATTTTTTTCTATTCTCATTAAAGGTTATTTAGCCACTTATCGATTTCATCCATACCTTGAGCATAAGGCACTGTTTTCATCTTTCCACTTCTATATTTATCTACTGCGGCACTTACTCTTGCTATTGCTTCATCTTTTGAGATTGATGGATACCCATCATCTTTTATATCTTCAAGTATGTTTACTTGTGGTTTGTTTTGATTTAAAAAAGATAGTAGCTGACTATAAAAACCGTCATCAACACTTAACACCAAAGAGTGCATTTTAAATCCTTTAAATTTAATTTTATTGTGAAATTATTATAACACACTGTTACTGATGAAATTAGAAAACTTGTAGCATTGCCTAACCATGTGAAATAATTTCACTGTTTTTAAATTTCCTTAACTTTTAAACTTTGCTTTTTTAGTAAAAAGTAAATCTATGAGCACGGTATTTTTAGTTAAAACTTACATGTATAATTTTTTGATAAAAGTGGAGATTCATTCACTGGGGTGTAAGTATTGTGCTTGTTATGATTTTATTCATATTTTTTACCCAGTACACAACATAAGTCTTTTAAAAAAATTTTTATATAATTGGACAAAATAAATGTATAGTTGTGAGTTAATTGTAGTTGCTGACCAAAATCTGATTCAACAATTGAAATAACCCATTCTTGATCAGTATTTATTCTTGGGTTTTCTTTTTCTTTATTGTCAAAATAAAGTTTATTTTTTACTATATTTTTTAGTTCAATGTCATCTTTAGACCATGATATTACACCACTAGCATGGAAAAAGCAATTTCTGATTTTTATGGATGCTTGAATTTGTTTAAATAAAGTTACTTTCTCTAGATTAACACCTTTTTTTCTAAAATAATCAAATAACTTACTTAGCCCTGTTCTCTTAATATCATTTATTAGTAATGAGTTGTCTCTTTTTTCTATCTCTTTTGCAAGTTTCAATAAATTATGTTCAAGAATTGAAATTAGGATAAATAAATTACTTACATTTGTAAGATAAGGAAAAATTTTGTTTATTTTAAATGATTCGTATTTCCATCTAAAGGTTGCGGCTATCATGTCATCACTTGAAGTTTTTCTGTACATACTAAAGATTTTTTCTTCACGTTTCTTTTCTTCTAATATTAAACGATTATTTTTCCATATAAAATCTGATATATGTGTAAATTCTTCTTCAATTTGTGATTCAATTGATGAATAGTTTTTTTCTGAATTTATAACCATTTTACATTATCCTAACTATATTATTTAAACACATTATATATTAAACTGTTTGATGTATCCAAATAAACGAACACGAAAAACGTTTATTTAAATTAACAAAATGAATGTTCTTTACAAAAACACTAAATCATTATACTATTACCGCAAAAAATAGAGTAATATAAAAATATTTTTAGGAAAAGAAAATATGAAATACCTAATGGCAATAGACGCAGGAACGGGGAGTGTAAGGGCGGTTGTATTTGACACTTTGGGCAATCAGATAAGCGTTTCTCAGAAAGAGTGGACGCACTTGGAAGAAGAGGGCGTGCCAAACTCCATGAGCTTTGATTTTGATGCGAACTGGACTCTTACATGTAGATGTATAAAAGAGTCGCTGCAGAGTGCAAATTTAAGCGGCGAGGATATAGCAGCTCTTAGTGCAACGAGTATGCGCGAGGGGATAGTGCTTTACGACAAAGAGGGCAAAGAGCTTTGGGCGGTTGCAAATGTTGACGCAAGGGCAGACAAAGAGGTGCGGTTTTTAAAAGAGAATTTTAAAGGCATTGAAGAGGAGTTTTACGCTGAGTCGGGGCAGACTTTCGCACTGGGTGCTATACCTCGTATCATGTGGTTAAAAAATAATAGACCCGAGATTTACGAGAGAGTTGCAAAAATCTCTATGATTGGGGATTGGATTTTGGCTCGACTTTGCGGAGTTATCGCCACTGACCCGAGCAACGGCGGTACAACGGGGATATTTTCTTTAAAAAACCGTGACTGGGTCAGTGAAATGGCAAAGAGAGTCGGTTTAAAGGATGATATTTTTCCTAAAGTCTTGGAAGTGGGAACTCTTATGGGAAGTGTTACAAAAGAAGCTTGTGCTGTTAGTGGTTTATCAACAAACACAAAAGTTGTGATGGGCGGCGGCGATGTTCAGCTCGGCTCTGCTGGTTTAGGTGTTGTGGATGTCGGACAAGTTGCGATTCTTGGTGGCTCTTTTTGGCAGCAGGTTGTAAATATAGACAAAAATACGCCTCCGCCACTTGACATGAACATAAGAGTAAATCCGCATGTCATCCCAAACCTCTCTCAAGCGGAGGGGATTACATTTTTTAGCGGTCTTGTCATGAGATGGTTTAGAGATGCTTTTTGCGATATGGAGAAGCTGGAGGCAAAAGAGCAGGGCGTGGATGTATATGCAATTATGGAAGAAAAAGCCGCAAAAGTTCCCGTCGGCTCATACGGTATTTTGCCCATCTTCTCAGACAGCATGAAGTACTCAAAATGGTACCATGCAGCTCCCAGTTTTTTAAACCTTAGTATAAACCCAGAGATTTGCAACCGTGCTTCAATGTTTAGAAGTTTGCAAGAAAATGCGGCTATAGTATCCGCCATAAATCTTGATAAAATCAAAGAGTTTTCAGGTGTAAATATAAGTGAAATTGTTTTTGCAGGCGGTGCAAGCAAGGGTTCTCTTTGGTCGCAGGTAGTCGCCGATGTGACAGGATGCAGAGTTGTCATCCCCAAAGTTAGTGAAGCAACGGCGTTAGGGGCTGCAATGGCGGCAGGAGTAGGTATAGGAATCTATAAAGATATTAGCGAGGCAGCAAAAAAACTAGTCGTTTGGGATAGAGTTTATGAGCCAAATTTAGAGAATAAAAAGATTTATGATGAGATACGGGTCAAGTTTGAGAAAGCTTACGAAGTCCAATTAAAGTTAGTAGATGATAATATTACGACTTCAATGTGGAGAGCGCCTGGTTTAGTTTCATAAGCCAAAATTAAAAGGTGTTTTTCAAACTAGTCTGCAAAGAGGCATCTCTGCAGGCTGATAATAATTCAAGGAAATAAATGTATTTGTTTACAAGTGAAGTAGTTAGTCCGGGACATCCCGATAAATGTGCGGATATTATCGCAGATAGTATAGTCGATAAGTTAATCATCGGAGATCCGAAATCAAGGGTTGCTTCAGAGGTTTTTGTTGCAGGAAAGCATATAGTAATCGGTGGAGAAGTAACATCAAAAACAAGAGTTACAACGGAAGATTATAAAAAAATTGTTCATGATGCACTTGTAAACATAGGTTACGACGGAAATCCGTACTTTACAAAAGAGGAGTGTCTGCACCCAGAAGATGTAGAACTTCAAGTGCTTTTAAATGCACAATCTCCAGATATCAATCAAGGTGTTGACCAAGAAGACGGCGAAACAGGTGCTGGTGATCAGGGGATAATGTTCGGTTATGCAGACATCGAGACAAAAAACTACATGCCGAGTGCTATCACATATGCGAGAGTTTTAATGGAAAAAGTTTATAACTTTGCCAAAGAGAATCCATCTAAACTCGGAGTTGACATCAAGACTCAAGTTACTATGGATTACGGCAAAAAAGAGAACTTTGAAAAATGCCAACCGCAAAAAATCCACACTATCGTAGTATCTGCTCCATGTGTAAATACGATGGATATCATCACGGTCAGAAAACTTATAGGAGAATTGATAGATGATGCAGGGCTTCCAAGCGAGCTTTACAATAAAAATGACTGTATCATTCATATCAATCCGACTGGAAAATATGTATCGCACTCATCACTGCATGATTCAGGACTGACGGGCAGAAAACTCATCGTCGACAGTTTTGGCGGTTACGCACCTATCGGCGGCGGAGCACAGAGTTCTAAAGATTATACGAAAGTAGACAGAAGCGGACTTTATGCGGCACGCTACATTGCAAAACATATAGTTGCGGCAGGACTTGCTAAAAAAGCATTGGTTCAAATCTCTTATGCAATCGGAGTTGCCAGTCCTACTTCAGTTGCGGTTGACACTTACGGAACAGTGATAAACGGCTTAGATGATGATAAATTATCAGAGTTTGTGTTAAATAACTTTCCTTTGACTCCAAACTGGATCACGAGAAAATTCAATTTGGATCATCCATCAAAAGATACTTTTTTATATGCGGATGTAGCGGCTCGCGGACAGGTTGGACAGAGTGATTATCCATGGGAACAACTACATGATTTAGAGAAATTTGAGGCTCTAAAATAGATATGAGTGTAAAAGATAAGATTTTAGCAGGAGAACGTATCAGTTTTGATGAGGCTTTATCTCTTTACGAGATGGATCTCTTTGAGCTTGGCTCTTTGGCAGATGGTATTCGACAAAAAAAACATGGCAAAAAAACATACTACAACATCAACCGCCACATAAACCCGACAAATGTTTGTGCGGATGTTTGTAAATTTTGCGCCTACAGTGCGACAAGAAAAAATCCAAATCAGTATACGATGACGCATGAGCAGATACTCTCCATTGTAGAAGATGCAACTTCAAGAGATATAAAAGAGGTTCATATCGTCTCGGCACACAATCCAAATACGGGTTTAGAGTGGTATCTGGAAGTTTTTAAAAAGATAAAAGCGGCATATCCTCATCTACATGTAAAGGCTCTTACCGCCGCCGAGGTAGATTTTCTCTCACGCCATTACTCCAAAAGCTATGATGAGATACTTGACATGATGGTTGCGTACGGCGTAGATTCTATGCCGGGCGGTGGAGCTGAAATCTTTGATGAAGAGGTTCGTGATTATATCTGCAAAGGTAAAGTTACATCCGCTCAGTGGCTTGAAATCCATAAAAAGTGGCATGAGCGAGGCAAAAAAAGTAATGTTACGATGCTTTTTGGACACGTTGAAAGCCGTGCAAACCGCATAGACCATATGATGCGTATCAGAGAGCTTCAAGACAAAACGCTCGGTTTTAACTGCTTTATTCCGCTTGTTTACCAAAAAGAGAACAACTACTTAAATATAAAAGATCCCATAACGGCAAACGAGATTTTAAAAACTATGGCGATAAGCCGCATAGTTTTAGACAATGTGCCAAACATAAAAGCTTACTGGGTAACTTCAACGGTAGGTTTGGCTCTCGTTGCTCAGGAGTTCGGTGCAAACGACTTAGACGGAACAATTGAGAAAGAGTCTATAAACTCAGCCGCAGGTGCAAAGAGCGCAAACGGAATGAAACTAGAAGAGTTTAGAGCGCTTATAAAAAACAGCGGTTTCACACCTGTTGAGAGAGATAGTCTATATAACGAGATATAACTAAAGGCTAAAGTTTGAGCATACTCACTACATGTCATCGAGCGAAGAATGAGCAAGAAAAAGAGACAAAGTTAACGCTTCTCTATATTGCGGTTGCATTTGCGTTTTCAGTTGCCGTTCGTCTGATTTGGTATTACCAATTTAGCGGATATGAACCGTTTATGTTTAACTCCCAGTTTATGATAAATACGAATGACGGTTACTACTTTGCAGAGGGTGCAAGAGACATACTAAGCGGTGTAAGTCAAAAGAACGATTTATCTCCCATTGACTCTGCAGCTTCACGGCTGAGTGCTTTTTTTGCAACTGTTTTGCCTTTCTCTTTTGAGACTGTTATATTTTTTATGCCTGCATTTTTAGGCTCATTGGTTGTAGTGCCGATAATTCTTATTGCAAAAAATTTAAAAAATTTAGAGATGGGTCTTATTGCCGCACTCTTGGCTAGTATTGCAAACAGTTACTATAACCGAACTATGATCGGCTACTTTGATACCGACATGTTAAACATAGTTCTGCCGATGTTTCTCCTCTGGTCTATCATCTGGGCGATAAAAACAAATGAGGATAAATATCTTCTCATTACCGCACTTGATATTTTAGTCTATCGATGGTGGTACCCTCAAAGTTACTCTTTAGAGTTCTCATTTTTTGGTCTTATTCTTCTTTATACTCTCATCTTTGATAGAAAAAACCTTTACAACTATAAGCTTTTGGCACTTATGATGTTTGCCATGCTAAATCTTGACGGATTTATACGGTTTCCTCTGGTTTTGGCAATTTTTTATATCTTTAAACAAGAGCGATTTGAGAGATATATTTACCACATTTTAGTCGCTTCACTTGCTCTCTTTTTTGCTTCAGGCGGATTTGAACCGATTTTGGCTCTTTTAAAAATCTATGTTTTTAAAGATGCCGTGAGTATAAGCGAGCAGGGGATGGGGCTTCACTTTTACTCTGTCATGCAGACGATTAGAGAAGCAGGGCAGATACCGTTTGAGACATTTGCAAGCCGTATAAGCGGACATATAGTTACTTTTGTGCTATCAATCGGAGGATTTATCTATTTAGCCTACAGACATAAAGTAATGCTTTTTGGTCTTCCTCTCATAGGACTTGGTTTTTTAGCTTCTGTCGGAGGACTTAGATTTACCATATATGCAGTGCCTGTGTTAGCCTTCGGAGTTGCTTTTTTGATTACAGAAATCGCACGCTTTATGCCGACGAATAGACTGAAAATTTTAAGTATGACCGCCTTTACATTAGCCATTTTGTACCCAAACATTGCCCATGTTCGTGAGTACAAAGTTCCTACTGTATTTAATTCGGATGAGGTAAAAGTTTTAGATGAATTAAAAAATATAGCACAAAGGGAGGATTATGTAATCTCTTGGTGGGATTACGGATATCCGCTTCGATACTATAGTGACGTAAAAACATTGACGGACGGTGGAAAGCATAACGGAGATGTAAATTTTCCGGTTAGTTTTATGCTTACAAATCCTCAGCAAACAGCTTCAAAAATGGCACGGCTTGATGTTGAATATACCGAAAAAACATTCAAATCCTTAGATGAACACTCAGATAAAAATCTAAGCAAATTTTCAAATATTGAGCAGATGACAAAAGAGTACGGATTTAACGATACTAACGACTTTTTGCTCTCACTTCAAACAGATATGAAACTGCCTCAAAAAAGCAGAGATATCTACTTTTATCTCCCTTTTAGAATGTTAGATATCTACCCAACCGTTGCTATCTTTTCAAATATAAACTTGATGAACGGTGCAGTGGAAAATCAGCTTATTTTTTATGCAGCTAAAACATTTAAACAGGAACAAAATATAGTCAACTTAGGGCAGGGGATTTTGTTTGATTTACAGAAGCAAACGATAACAATAGGCAAGGAGAGTGTACCTGTAAAAAGATTTGTACAGACTACTTACGATAAAGAGATGAAGCTTCAAAAAAATATACAACTGCTAAACAATGCGGCAGCAATAAATGTAGTTTACATGTCAAACTATAATACTTTTTTAGTTCTTGATGAAAAAACATATAATTCGCTCTATATTCAGTTGATGGTTTTAGAAGAGTATGATAAAATGCTATTTGAAGAGGTTATTTTAACGCCTCATGCAAAAGTATATAAATTAAAAATTTAACGATGAAGGTTTACAATGCCACAAAATACTACAAAAATTAAAAAATGTCTTTTTCCTGCAGCGGGGTACGGAACTAGATTTCTTCCGGCTACAAAAGCCATCCCAAAAGAGATGCTTCCTATCCTTACAAAACCGCTCTTACAATACGGCGTAGAAGAAGCTAGAGAAGCAGGAATTAGCACTATGGCTATAGTTACAGGTCGTGGAAAACGTGCGATTGAAGACCACTTTGATAGATCGTATGAGCTTGAGCATCAGATAGATGGAACTTCTAAAGAGATACTCATGAAAGAGATACGCGATATCGTTAAAAATTGTACTATCAGTTACACGAGACAAGTTGAGATGAAAGGTTTGGGTCATGCTATTTTGACAGGGCAAACGCTTATAGGAGATGAACCCTTTGCGGTTGTTTTGGCAGATGACTTGTGTGACAACAACGGCGAATCTGTTTTAACGCAAATGGTAAAACTATATGAAAAATATCAGTGCTCTATTGTGGCTGTTGAAGAAGTGCCTCTTGAAGATACAAATAAGTACGGCGTGGTAGCGGGTGAATTTATTGCAGATGATGTGATGCGTGTCACGCACATGGTCGAAAAACCTGAACCAAAAGATGCGCCTTCAAACTTGGCAATTATCGGAAGATATATTTTAACTCCTGATATTTTTGATATTTTAGAAGAGACAAAACCGGGGAAAGGCGGAGAAATTCAGATAACTGATGCACTTTTAGCTCAGGCAAAAGAGGGAAGAGTTATTGCCTATAAATTTAAAGGCAAAAGATTTGACTGCGGAAGTGTTGATGGATTTGTAGAGGCTACAAACTTTTTTTACAATAAAGACAAGGCATAAAATGCAGTATCAAGACAATTTTAACCCGACGATTTCAGATGAAGATGTTTTTGGTCAAATTGTAAAAGAGAAGGAGCTAATAGGTTACTATAATCTAGCTTCTTGCGATACTTCTGCTTATAAAGAGTATGCTTCAAGCGTAAAGCAAAAAAATATAGTGGTAATGGGTATAGGCGGCAGTACGCTTGGTACTTATGCTATTTATAAATTTTTAAAACACTCTAAAAAACTAAGTAAAAAACTCTACTTTTTAGAGACTACAGACCCCATAGATATAAAATCAAAAATAGAGAGAATAGACCTTAACGACGCGCTTTTTATAGTAATATCCAAATCAGGCACGACGGTTGAGACAATCTCCATCTTCAAATATATAAATTCTTTAATTAAGTGCGATAAACACAATACTCTTGTAATAACAGAGAGTGACTCTAAGTTAAATGCGTATGCGAAAGCAAATGATATAAAGAGTTTTGATATACCTAAAAATGTAGGCGGAAGATTCTCGGTTTTTAGTGCCGTAGGGCTTGTTCCTCTTTCTATTGTCGGTATAGATATAGATAAAATTCTAGCCGGTACAAAAGAGGTGCATGACTCATTTTTTGCTCAGGGTGAAACATACTCAAGAGTAGTTAAAAAAGCGAGATTTTTTGTAGAGAATAAAAGTTGTTTTAATATCAATGTAGTTTTTTCCTACTCATCAAGACTTGAGGGATTCAACAAGTGGTACATTCAGCTATGGGGTGAGAGTTTAGGCAAAATCGATGTTGATGGAACAAAACAGGGTCTTACTCCTATCGGAATTATCGGACCTATTGATCAACACTCCTTTTTACAACTTATCGTTGAGGGCAGAAGAGATAAAACTCTCAGTGTTATAAAAGTGGAACATTTTGATAACAATCTTGTAATCCCTCAGATAAAACTTGAAGGGCTTGAAGAACTTGATTATCTTGATAATATAGAGTTCTCATCGCTTATAAATAAACAAGCGGATGCGACGATAGAGTGTATAAATAATCTTCAAGATATTCCGTGTGATGTTATGACTATTGACAGCGTAAGCGAGAAAAGTATCGCAAGTTTGATGTATGAGTATGAGCTATTAACATCGGTATGTGCCAAATTTATGTACATAGATGCCTATAACCAGCCGGGTGTTGAGGCAGGAAAAATCATCTTAAAGCAAAAATTAAAAACTGCAAAATAGAGTTTAATTACCAATCATCAAGAGTAAACCCTTTTGGTTCTTCTTGATTTTTGGCTTCATTTATCTCTGGCTCGATAATCTTTTTATCTTTTTTATTAAGCTGTTCTTCGTATTTTAACTCCAAACCGCTGCTTGTCATAACAAAACCCTCTACTTTGATTTTGCCATCATGTATCTCTTTATGATGCTCTTTGCATAATGGAATAAGGTTGTGTTTTGCGTCTTTATGAAAGTGACCTATAAAACCGCTGCTATCTGCCAGTGATTTATGGCTTATGTGGTGAACATCCTCGGCAATAGCTCCGCAAATCACGCATTTTGTAAGGTAGAGATCTTTGTTATATTTGCTTGTTTTCTTTTTTACAAGAAGTTCCAGTTCATCGAAATCTTTTGCAAGTCTTTTGCGGATTTTATTTGCGATATCTAAAAATTCGCTATCCATGTGAAGCGATTTTGCAAACTCAAGTCCATAAATACTGCTTCCGCTGCCTGCTTGAAGAACTCTGTTAAATATGAGTTTGTCGATATCGGCATCGTACTCAACACTTAGGTGCAAATCTACGACATTTTTAAGATTTCTTATCTCTTGCATGGTTGAGAGCTGATGCAGATGTGTGGCAAAGAGAAAAATGGAGCGAAGCGAAGAGAGCTTTATGATGGCACTTGAGACTATCGCCACACCGGAGAGCGTTTCCGTTCCGTGACTTATCTCATCTCCGAGTATGAGTGAGCGAGCTGTTGCACGGTTAAAAATATTTTTAAGTTCGAGCATCTCAACCGCAAAAGTAGATAGCCCTTTGGCAAGGTTGTCTCTTGAGACTATTCTTGTAAAGAGCGAATCAAAAAGAGAAAATTTCAGTACCGAAGCAGCTACAAAAAAGCCGGCTTGAGCCATAAGAACACTTAGACCTATACTCTTCATGAGTGATGATTTTCCGCTTGAGTTTATCCCATAAAGCAGAACTCCGTTTATATCATGAGAGTCATGTACGCTAAGATCCAGCATAACGCTCTTTGGATGCGGCAGATCCACATATGTGCGATTTCCCATCACGATATCGTTTGGAACATAGATGCCGCTTTGAGACTGGATTTCGATGAGCGGATGGCGAAGCTGCATAATCTGCATAAAGTTTTCATCGTTTGCAACATCTACTATCATCGGTCTTGAGTGTTTGTACATTTGTGCCGCTTTTGATGAGCCTACACCAACGTCCACATCTGCAACATAACCTATAACACGGTCAAAAAGCAGAGCGTATCTTTTCTCATATACGCCTTGAAGGGCGATAAATCTATCTTTTGCAAGAGAGATAATTTTACGGCGGTTTTTCATCAGTTTATCCGATAGATTGTCCGTAAAATCGGATGTTATTTTTACATTGTTTGTCAGTTTTTTAACTACAAACCCTTTAAAATCCTCATGTTTATAAAACTCAGGCTCTATCATGGAGAACCTGTTTTTGCTCAAAGAGATATAGTATCCTTCTTTCTCAAGAAGCCCAAGAGTCACTAAAGAGTTTGTGCTGTTTGCATTTGCGCTCTCCAAGAGAAGCTCAATCTTCGCCATAATATCTTCAAATGCGACAAGAATAACTCTGCTCTCTTTTGTCAAAGTGTCAATCGCTTCATCCACGCCGCTCATCAAAAAGTTCTCATCAATGGCTGCATTTGTAAAACGGCGGGAAATATCCAGATCTATGCTCTTTGAAATGTCTCTTAAAAACTCATCTACTTCGCTCTCATGAAAAGTGGCTTTTAGAATTTTATGTTTTTTAGCATATTGCATCAGCTCTTTTATACTTGTCATAGAGTCATAAATATGATTCATCTCGAAGGGGTGAAGTTTTCCTAAAATAAGCCTGCGGGACAATCTCTCTAAATCATATATCCCGCGCATGACTTCATCGAGGTAGCGTGTATGCGGAGTTACTTTTTCTATCAAATCATAGCGTCTCTCAAGCTCTGTCTTGTCCATGATAGGATTTAAAAGGCGCTCTTTTAAGAGTCTTTTTCCTATTGCCGTTGCACTTTTATCGAGCATTTTTAAAAGGGTGAACTCTTTTTTATCTTTTGAGATTACGCCCATCTGCTCTAAGGCACTGTTGCCGAGATAGATAAAACGGCGGTTGTCTATGATTTTTGGGTGGTCGAGTTTTTGGATGATGTGAATATCATGTTCAATGACAAAGTGTATAAGTATCGCCAATGATTCCGTTATCATCGGACTTCTCTCTAGATCTAAATGTTCGATTGCGGATAAAAGAGATTGGATTTGATAGACTTCGCAAAAAAGTTTGTTTTGAAACTCTATTTTTGGTCTTTCATGATTTATGCTGTAATTGTAATGTTCAGGGATTTCGAGATATTGCATAACATGTCGCTGATCATCCACCCCGTCTAAAAATGTTACAACGACTTCTGAAGTTTTATGCGTATTTAAAAGATTAAACACTTCATCTAATGCATAAGAGGGATCTTCGCTTGTTCCGTGGCTTTCATATAGCCAAGTTTTGCCTGTTGTAACATCAATGGCACTGTAACCGACGGTATATACGCCTTTAAATTTATCAACTAAAAGAGAGACGATATAGTTGTCGTCATTATCAAGAATATAGTCAAAGTTTGTTCCGGGAGAGACGATTTGCGAGACATATCTGCTTATTTTTGGAGGGTTGCCTTTTTGCTTTACAACAATTACGGTATATTTTTGCTCAGAGATAAGACGGCTTAGGTATCTCTCAAAAGAAACGGCAGGAACACCGGCTAGAAGAGGATTTTTATCGCTGTTTTCTATAATGCTTTTATTTTTTTTTGTAAGCTGAATGTTTAAAAGCTCGGCTATCTCTTTGGCTTTGCCGATTTGTTCATCGTCATTATTGATTTCATAAGTCTCAAAAAAAGTTCCGATTTCCATAAAAACAACGGTATCGTTACCATATTTTGCTTCGAAATATCTCTGCAAATCAAAGTATGTTTGTGTGAGGAGTTTATCTTTGTTATTGAGGATAGAATCTATGTCAGATGAGCGCATTTATGACTTTTTTGTGGTTTTTTAAGGCTGAGATTATAGCATAAACATTTGGAAGTAGGGGGATTTTTTTATTATAAAAAATTAGTCGGATTTGTATAAAATATAAGTTGGTGGTGGACGAGGAGGGATTTGAACCCTCGGTACAGTTACCCATACGCATCCTTAGCAGGGAAAAATCAAATCTTATAAATACGTATTTTAGGGGATTTGCTCATTTACAATTAACGCTAAATCAGGCAAATTAAACTATCTTTAGTGACAATTTCGGTGACACTTTTTACAATCAATAAATATACCTTACTTTTGCTTTTTTACTATTTCAAGTTTTATAATCTATAGCAGCGTAGGATCCTCATCTAAAAGATTAAATACCATGTAATCTTCATATTCATTTTTACCGGAACAGGAATATTTACAAAACCGTACTCGTTATATATAGCTCTCATTTTATCGTTTATAGGCACTAAATAAACATGATTAATAGCTACTAATTTTTGAATATCTATTGCTATATTTATAATATGGTCAAGTAGTAAAAAACTATATTTTATATTTGAAAACTCTTCTATTTTTGATCTATACTCTACTTTTAAATACAAAAACTCAACGATAATACCTTGAACATTATCAATATCATCATGGGTTGTTTTAAGTGCAAAAAATCCAAAAATATCATCTTTGCTTAAATCATAAGCTTCATATATGACAACTTGCTGACACGCAGCTGTTTCTCTAATAATACTAATATATTTTTTGATATGCTCAGAATCTTTTTAAAAATGATTCTAGCTCTTGGGCAGATAGGGGAGCTATTGAAATGTTTTTCAACTTGCTTCTTTTTGAGCCTTAAGTTCTCTTAGCTTAGAAGATTGTTTAGCAGTACTAACTCTTAATACTTTTTTTTGCTCAGGAGTAAGGTTAGTTATGGGTTGAGCTTTTTCAAGTTTTCCATCTCGTATAACATAAGCCATAATAAATCCCTTTTTTATATTTTTAAAATTATAACATACTATACAACCATTTATCGGAGTTGTCGGTCTTGTCAGTATAATATATAAAAACCAGAGAAGCCCTATTTTAAAGGTTCTCGGAGTTGTCTGAGTTATCGGTTTTTAACTTTATGATGTAGTTCTCTAACCAGCTATTAGCTGTAATACACTAAGCCATTGACTTATATATTTAAAAAAGATATACTTTTTACATGGAAATAGTAGAAACCTCAATATACACGCAAGACATTATAAAGCTTTTGAGCGATGAAGAGTATCAAGAACTGCAAAAGTTTTTAGCAGAGCATCCAAAGGCAGGAGATGTCATACCTGCTTCAAAAGGTCTTAGAAAACTAAGATGGAAGCTAAATAATAAAGGTAAAAGCGGTGGTATAAGAAATATCTACTACTATTACGAAGAGCAGCATACGCTATATATGATATATGTGTATGAAAAAAGCAAAACAGAAAATCTGACTCATACACAGATTGAAATGTTAAGAAAAGCATTTTTAGGAGATTAATTATGGATGCACAAAATTTTGAAAGATTGTTAGCAAGCGCAAAAGAAGCAAAAGAGATTATGAACGGGCAAAAAGAACCAAGTAGACAGTTTTTTATAGAAGAACCAAACCCAAAAGAGATAAGAGCTAAGATGTCTCTTACTCAAGATCAGTTTGCAGCACTTATGAACATTAGCGTATATACACTTAGAAACTGGGAACAAGGCAGACGACACCCAGAAGGACCCGCAAGAGTTCTTTTAAATGTTGTAAACAACCATCCTGAAGTACTTTTAGAGATGGTTTAATGATGCTTTGAAGTAAATCAAGCAAGGAGTTAAAAGTAATTCAAGCATGCAACACTTAAAGGGCGTGTTACCGTTCTTCACTTTACTGTTTGATTTGTTGTATGGGAAAAACGATTATGCAAGTAGTAAAGAAGCAATATATAGCTTTTATGCACTAGGGTCAGGTTCCGAAATATCCCAATTTTCTTCTTCGTATTTTTCAATCAATAAAAGTAAAACTTCAAGATTATAACTCTCTTTACTGCCAAGAGCAGGATTGAGTTCCATTAGTCTATCAACTTCTCGTAAAGCCATATCATACTCTTGTTCATTTCTTATTAGTTTCAATATCATTTTTTATCTCCTCCACTGTGTGAGTATTCTGGATATTTTCAAAATCAAAAAGAATTAACATTTTTTACTTTCATACTAAAATTTTTTAGTGTACACATTATGGAATTATATAAAAATCTACTAGAAGTAAAGGCTAAGAGCTTACACTCTTTTATAGTATTAATAAAATAACGCTATGAAAGTGTTATATTTGTATTATTTTAATGTTATTTTTTAATTTACTATTGACTTTCTATATTTAAATACAGTATTATTTAACAGTTAAATAACACTATTAAAAGGCTTTAAAATGGTTATATCAGTTATTAATAAAAAAGGTGGGGTTGGCAAAACTCCTATATCTTTCTCTCTTGCAAAAGATCTAAATTTTTATCTTCAATCAAATGACAATTCAGTTATCGAATCCATCTATCCCGACATGGCAAAAATTTCTCCAGCTCCGGATTTAATCGATGATTGTGTTTACGACTTTGGCGGATTTGTTGATACCGGTATTATTGATATAATCAAAGCCAGTGATGCCGTATTGATTCCATGCTCAATTGATTATAATTCTATTGTTCGCACCGTTGAAACAATTGAAGAGATTCAGCAGTACAATAGCAATATTATAGTTATTGTTACTAAAACGGAGAAGCCTACAGATTTTGATTCAGCGAAAGATGCTATCGCACAACATTTTGATGACTTGAGTTTTTTTGAACTTCGTTTGTCAAAAGCGTTTAGAAATTCAATTGAAACGGGACTATCAGTTACGGAACTTTATCAGGAAAGTCCATTAACTCGCAGTGCTTATAAAACTGTTTACGGACAATATTTAACACTTTTAGAACTCTTTAATAACGCTATAAAAGGATAATAAATTATGGCAACAAAAAAATCAATCACCGACATGCTTGCACAAAAAAAAGAACCCGTAAAAACATTTGAGCAAGTAGAAAAAGCAAAAGGCGGTCGCCCAAAAAAAGAAGCAGGAGAAAAAGCAAAAGAAAACCGATTTGCAGTTTATTTTACGCCTACCGAACTCTCAATTGTTAAATTGGCAGCAGATAGTTTTGGAATGACTGTAGGAAAATATATTAAAATTGCAGCGATGAGAAGTGCTAAAAAAGATTCAATATCTTAAATTTTTATATCTATGAACTGAGGAATTGCGTTTGGCTCTAGATCTAAATCATCTCTTTGCAACAGCTCTTCTAAAGTTGAAGCTTTTGGAAGAGGTGTTAAATCTTCGCAGTAAAGTTCTGCTGCTTCTTTAAAAGTCTCTCCGTATGAGAAACAACCTTCTAAATCCGGTACTAATGCGTTGTAAGCGTCATCATGTTCATCTTTGTATATAAAAGCTATATACTTCATATTTTTTGATTCCTTAACTTTGTTATAAAATCAACATAGATCAAACTGCTGATTTTACATCTCTCAACTATATTATCATCTGTTTTTATTTCTGCTTCTATAGCATCGTCTAAAATTTGATTATAGTAGAACTTTTGTTTTTTTTGATTTAGTTTTCTAAATGCTTCTAAAATTTCTATCTCTTTTTCTGAGATATGCGTAAGTTGTTTTTTTACCATGTTAAATATCCGTGTGATGAAAAATATCATCACTACTAAACATATCATCAGTTCCAAATGTATTGCCAAAAGTATCAACTCCATCCATCCCATCTCCAATCATAGGAGCACCTGATGCTGGATTTATAAAATGAGGAGAAGAGACATCATCTGTAGAAGAAAAAGAACTTTCTTCTGCGTCTTTATAAAAATTTTCATCGTCATTTTTTTTAGAAGCGACTTCATTTTTATAAGTATCTTCACCGCTGCTAAAAATAATCAAACCAAAAATGCTAATCACGATTGTAATAAAAATTATCTCCATTTTTTTAGTCCTTGTTTTGTTTTATCTAATTCAAATTTCTATTCTACTTTATCAAATAATTATAAAAAATCAAATTATAAAATTTTGGAAATTTGAATTAGGTATCACATGAAAAAAGGAGACTCTATG
>MICC01000101.1:1069-19060 GCA_001829715.1 Sulfurimonas sp. RIFOXYB12_FULL_35_9 | reverse complement strand
TTTTTACCGAATTCTACAGCTAAAGGTAAACCTACGTAGCCAAGACCAATGACGCCTAAAACTACGGTCTTATCTCCTATTTTTTGTGCTAATTCCATTAATTGATGTCCTTCATGATCTTATAACAATGTTTTATATCAAAATAAATCGAATAGTAACAAGCAACATCCATTCCAGTTTAATTACTTTAAATTATGTAGAAAATTAAATAAAAAAAGGGTAAAATTCCTTAATTCGCAACTATCAATTCGGTTATTCTCTCGGCAGCCTTTTCATCCTCCAATTCCTCAATACTAACTTTTTTTATAATTCGGTTCAGTTTTCTATTCTGGTTTTTTTATACTTAATTAAAATTTGTGCTTCTTTGTTTCTCTGTTCCCATTATAACTAGTACAACACCTTCAGTAGAGTTTACTAAAATCTAGTCAACATACAATTCTAAATTCTTCTCTAAGTAAAAAGCGATAATTAGAAAAAAAAACTCAAACCAAATTAAAGTTTGAGCTTTTTAATACTCTGATATTTTCTTGGCAATGATTATTTATTATAATATTTCATAGCTTCCGGTAGATTCTTTTTAATATCTTCAATTCTTGTTCTGTCTGATGGATGGGTGCTTAAAAATTCAGGTGGTGCTTGTCCTTGTTTTTGAGCTGCCATTCTTTCCCAAAAATCAACAGCAACATTAGGATCATAACCTGCCATCGACATAAAAATCAACCCAAGTTTATCTGCTTCACTCTCGTGTGTTCTGCTGTAAGGAAGAAGCACACCGACTTGTGCACCTAAACCGTAAACGCCTAACCATAAATCGCGAGTTTGCAGAGGCTGTGAACTAAGCGCTTCTGAAAGTGCTATCCCACCTAGTTGTGTCAGCAATATTTGACTCATTCTTTCATTGCCATGTTCAGCAATAGCGTGTGCTATTTCATGCCCCATTACTACAGCTAGGCCGCTTTCATCTTGTGTTAATGGAAGAATTCCTGTGTAGACAACAACTTTACCACCTGGCATGCACCAAGCATTTACATCTGCACTTTCTACAAGATTAAATTCCCAATTATAACCATTTAATCTATCCGACATATTATTTTCAGCAAAGTATCTCTGAACCGCATTTTGAATATTAGAACCCGCTCGTTTGACCATGTTTGTGTTGTTTACATTTGCACTAAGTTTATTTGTTTTAATAAACTCATCGTATTGTTGGAAGCTCATTGAAAGCATCTCGGAATCGGGTATAATATTCAGTTGCTTTCTTCCGGTAATTGCAACAGTGCTGCATGATATTCCGATAATAGAAAAAATTATTATTGGTAGGAAAATTTTAATTAAGTATTGCATTTTAACAATCCTATTTAACTGATAAAATATTGTTTCGGAATTATTCAGTAAAAAGTCAGGCAAAACTTTTTTTAAAAGTTAAATAAAAAACTTAAATATTCATAGGTGAGCAAGAAAGAGAATGTCGAAAAATAAAAAAGCCAATTTAGATATTCCTGATTTGGCTATAAAGAAAAATATTATTATAAATTTACTTTATCAAAGTCATCTTTTTCGTTTGAACAAAATCTCCAGCAGTTAATCTGAAAATGTATATACCACTTGAGAAGTTGCTGCCATCAAATTTAACTTCATAGTAACCAGCTTCTTTATCTTCGTTAAGTAAAGTTGCGACTTTTTCACCTAAGAGATTATATACATTAATAGCTACTTTTGTTGTTTTAGGTAAAGCAAACTTTATATTAGTTACGGGATTAAACGGATTAGGATAATTTTGAAATAATTCAAATTTATCTGGAACCATTTCTATCTCAACTTCATCTGAATATTCAAACTTTCCATCGCTATCAATTTGTTTTAGCCGATATACAAATTTACTTCCTCCAGCGGGATTTTTATCTGTGAAAGTATAATTCTTTGGTGAATTACTGTTCCCATGTCCCGGCACAAATCCCATTTTCACCCAACTGCCTGATTCCAAATCCTTTTTACTTACTTTCCTTTCAACCTCAAAACCATAATTATCAACTTCAGTTTTAGTTTGCCATTTTAAGTTAATATTACTTTTTATTATTGATGCTGTGAAAGATGAAAGTTCTACGGGTAACGCTCCATCCAAACCAACACCAACATTTACAGGATTATAATTAGCCGTAATGTCTCCGCTTGTAAAATAAAATTGCTGCAAGTCAAATTGGCTTACTGTATTATCAAATGATAAACCGCTTGTTTCAGAAGTATTTTGTACTTTTATTTTTACATGAACATAAACCTGTGCGGTAGTCCCTAAAGTATTCGTAATAACAAAGCCAGGATCTCCACCACCTGGATCACTGTCTGTAAATGTGTTAGCAATGCTCAGTTTTGAAGATGTATTATCATTTATAGTTAGGGCGTAAATTCCAATATCAGTCGGACCAAAAACATTCGCTAAAAGAGATCCTTTAGTAACTGTAACTTTTGCATTTGTAACAATGCTGTTACCGAATCCTGCTGTATTGTAGTCAATATAAACTTGCGCCAATTTGAATTGACTATTCGCAGTTGCAACAGCCATAACATCAAACTCATAAAAAGTATCCGGTCCACTTGTTGTGACTTGACCGTTTGCAAAGCTAAAAGTTATTCCTTCTTGAGCATTTATTGGTATTGTAAATACCAAATACAAGATCAAAAAGAATATTATACTAACTAATTTTGTAAAAGACGCTTTCATATTTTTTTCCTTTTCATTAAAACTAAATCTAGAATACTACACTTCAATAAAAGCTATTGTTATAAAAATATTTAATTAAATGTTTGGTACCTGCGATCCTCGGCCATTATTAGGTTTCCAGTAATTCTCATTGTCGTTATTTTGAACCTGTCCATTCAAATTAAAATCTGAATTCTTATAACCAGCGGTGCCATTGTCAGGTTTCCAATAATTTTCGCTGTCATTGTTTTGAACCTGCCCATTTCCATTAGCATCACCCGCCATCATTCCCCAAACCCCTGTTTCAATTTGCTTACTTCCACTGCTACCGCCATAAAATTGAGCACTCCCTGTAGTGAAATCGTACGTGACCGGAACGGAAGAATTATCGTTAAGAATAAGGGTATCGCTGCTCATTACTGCTACATGATTACGATGTCTAATTACAATATAATAACTTCCCGGAGGAACATCAACGATTAAATTATTGTTGATACCATCATCACCAACAATCGTTCCGTCATTTTTTAAAAATGCACTTTTGTATCCAATTGTATCACCGCCTATTAACGAACTTCTTAACTCGACCAAAACCCAGTCTACAATATCACTTGGTATACTATCCACTGTTCTTGGATCTTGTGAGTATGGCGAAGTTAGAGGAATAAGACCCGTAGTATCTAAAACTGTAATCATGCTATTTGAAAGCGAATCATATGGTCCTTGCAAAAAGATTTTTGACTTAACCAAAACAAAGTTATCAAAATAACCCTTACTGTGAATATTGCCTCTCTGATAATGATCGGTTATTTCTGTTTGCGATAGAGCTTTGTTATAAATTGCAACTTCATCAACCGAACCATTAAATAGGTTCTTGTTGTACCAGTGGCCTATATTTAAAGGCCTTGATGAATTTATAGTATCAACAATTGTACCCAAAGAAAGAGTAACTGGAGAACCTCCATTAACATAAATTTTTATATTATTTATGCTGTCCTTTACCCCCACAATATGATTCCAGCTTCCATTAGTCAGTGAAGTCGGAGATGTTACTTGCTTATCATTTCTGAAACTGAAAGTCTTGCTGTCAAAACTCGTAAAAAATGTAGCTTGATTTGTATTATTTAATCCAAGCCACCAATAACTTTCATCAATAGTTCTGCCGTATTTTCCAATAATTGTACGATCTCCAGTGCTGCTATTTGGTTTTATCCATGCCTCCACAGTAAATGATGAATTAACGAAATCAAATTCCGGCTGGTCAAGTACATTTATTTTATTTGTTGAACCATCAAGTGAGAAAGCTTTATGTACCCGACCTGAGGTTGAATCGAGAGAAGTTTCCGAAAAGCCGCTGTTTAATTCATAAGAATCCAAGAAGTTTCGAGAGGTATCGCCCGATTCATCAAATCTCCAATAAGAAATTAAATTTGTCGGCCATGTTTGCAAATTGGTAACATCTATAGTAAAACTTTGCGAGTTAGAGCCGATATCATTTTGTGCTAAAATTGTTACTGGGTAACTGCCAACCGAATCAGGTGTCCAGCTAATCTTCCCTGTGTTTTGATTTATTATCATTCCAGTAGGATTAACACTTAATGAATATATTTTAGGGGAAGGAATAGCTTGAGCAGTATAATTATAGGGTCTTCCAACACTTCCAGATGTTACCGATGGAGATATAAAAGATGGCGCTTTTGTTCCATCCGGAAGGAGTAATTTTAAAGCGGGATACCATACGTTTGCCATTTTTGCATAACCACTAGAATCAGGATGTATCTCATCTGAAAGATCACCCACCGCCGTATAAACAAATCCGGAAATGTTGTACATATCAACTATAAGAATTTTGTATCCTAAGTTTATACGTTTTCTAACGGCGGCTTCTAAATTGGTATTATAGTTTTTGTATACAGTCGAATCAGAATTATCAGATTTCAATATTTTTCCAATTATCATCCAGGATGCTGAATAATTGTCGTGAATGTAATCCATTAATTGGCAAACAGTTGAGGTATCAACACTTAAATCATTAGTTCCAGTAAGAATTAGGGTAATATTAGCCGGATAGTAATTTAGATAAGCCACGTCTGTAATTCTATCACTTGGTTCGAATTTAGTATTCAGTCCAGTCTGAAGAATACTCAAAAGGTCAGAAGTGGTCGCACCTGGAAAACCCGCGTTCTGATAATCGGGGAAAAAATTATAACCGGAATACTCACTCCCGATGAAGTCAAAATTGTAATTATTGGTTCGTAGAGAATCCCACAATCGGTATTCATATCCAGCGCGGTCACCTGTGTTGCCAATAATTGGTAAATCCGAATTTGTTCCACCAGTAATTGAATTACCAAGATTGAGGATCTTGACAGTACTATCGCCGCTAAACTGAGGAGATTTAATTAGGAAATATGGAGTGCTTTCATCTAATGTAGTATCTCCATATGCATTCTTTATTCTAATTAATCCTTGCGTTGTTGGTTTATTAGGGATATTGCTCCATAAATATTGATTTAAGCCCGCGTAAGAAGTCTCTGATGAATCAATCACTAACCAGTTTAAGCCGCCATTTAACGAATATTCAAGTTTGACATTACCAGTTCCTACTGAATTCCATTCGATAGTAAAATTCTGCCCGTAACTTAAAGTTTCATTTTGTTCCGGGTGATTGATTGTAATTTCAACCACTTGGTCAAAATAACCATCATGATTAAGATAGCCTTTGTTGTAATGACTTAAAATAGTAGATGAACTTAACGCTCCATTATATATAGCTGCTTCGTCTATTGAACCAACAAATAGGTTACTGTTAGCCAAATGTCCAATATTTAAAGGACGCAGTGATTTTATCGGAGCGGATAAACCTGTTACATTTGAATTTGAAATGCCGTCAACATAAACCTTAATATCACTGCTGCCGCTCTTTACTCCAGCAATGTGATGCCATCCGGTGCCTATAGCTGCACTAGAAGTAACTTGAGTTGTTATTCTGCTTCCATCATATTGACTGACCACAAATGTTGCATGTCCGCTATTATTCACACCAAACCACCAGTAGCTATCATTGGATGAAGACGCAGCTAAATTTCTTCCGAATTTTCCCATCACAACTCTATTACCCGAACCACCGGTTATATTTATCCACGCCTCTGCAGTAAAAGAATTCGTGGTGGATGAAAAATTCAAGTTAGTATTATCCAGCACATTAATTTTATCCTTTCCATCAAAAGTATACGCTCCTCCTACTTGTCCGGTTACTGAAGTAAGTAAACTATCAGCATTCCCAAGGTATCCATTATTAATATTATATTCATCTGTAAATGGTCCAGCTGCTCGATTTTCATCAAACCTCCAATAGGAAACCAACTCGGTTGGTAAATTTGAAGTTGCTAAAACTTGAATTGTTAGATTTTGAATATCATCACTTGTACCGTTGGAGGCAGTGATGGACATATTTATCGTACCCGTTGCGGTAGGAGTCCAATTTACCTTACCAGTTTTTGAGTTAATAGACCAAGGTCCAGTGGAAATTGAATAACTCGGTGTTCCTACACCCGAAGCAATAGCTTGATAATTAAATGGTATTTCAACGAAGGCAACCGTATCTACATTTGGTTGTACAAAATTTGGTGCAGTTGGAGTTCCAGCTGGTAAAATTAATTTTAATGCTTGATACCAAACATTTGCCATCTTTGCATAACCGCTTGGGTTAGGGTAAGTATTATCGTACATATCACCGGTATCTCCAAAAGGTATCGTAGCATCGATATCGTAATCGATACCAGCACCTTTTTCCATATCAACAATAAGAATTTTATAACCTGCATTTATTCTTATTCTAGAAGCGTTTTCTATTCGGTCATTATACTCTGTAACATAGTATTGACCAGTAGGAGATAAATCGATAATCTTGGCAACAACTACCCAAATATTAGGATTGAGGTTTCTGATCTCATCCAACAATGCCCCAAACGTACTCGAATCGGCTATACCGATATCATCGACTATTGTGGTCCCAACATGAAGTAAAATCACCTTAGCGGGATAAAAATTTAAAAAGGGACCAGGTGTTACAACTTCGTTATACTTTAGATTTGTCCCATCCACCAAAATCTGCTTAAGCCATTCAGCTTTTATTCCTCCGAATCCACCGTTCTCGTAATCTGGGAAATAATTATAGCCCGAATACTCACTGCCTACAAAATCAAAGTTGTAGTTATTCGTTCTTAAGGAATCCCATAAATAAAATTCGTAACCAGCTAAATCGCCTGCTTGGGGCGGAGGAGGAGAATCGAAATATCCAAATGTTATCGTATCACCGAAAGGCAGTATTTTTACGGTGCCTGACAAATCTTCCAAGTCTGTTTGAGGTGATTTTATCATGAAATATGCAGTACTGGTATCAGATGCCGCACCTCCTACTTCGTTTATTCGAATCAGAACTTGAGTTGAAGGAGTATCTGGGATATCTGTCCACGGATATTGATTTAGGCCAGCAACGGTGCTAACACCTGAGGTAATTTCTCTCCAGTTTAATCCGCCATTAAGTGAGTATTCTAATTTTACATTACATGTTCCGGTTGAAGTCCATTTAATAAAAAAGCTTTCACCTGAAGTCAAAATCGTATCTTGAACCGGACTCACTACTATTAGCTCAATTTGCCCAAAGTAACTTTCATGATTTGTCCCTCTATTAAAATGATTTGTGATAGTTGCTTGATCTAGAGCTCCATTATAAATTGCAACTTCATCAATTAAACCAGTAAATAGAGACGAATTGTACAAATGCCCAATATTAAATGGCCGCAGGGTGTTAAAAGGAGTTGATAAACTTAAACTTGCTGTCGAGGCAACGGTATCAAGGTACACCTTTATATCCGTATTGCCATTCTTTACACCAACTATATGATGCCAACCAGCCCCAATCACTGCACTTGTAACAGTCGTGGTAGTTCTATCTCCGGCATTGTATTGACTTATTTCGAAAGTTGCTTGTCCGCTGCTATTCACTCCCAGCCACCAATGGCTATCTCTGGTCGATCTTCCATATTTCCCAACCACTACCCGATTCCCAGATCCACCAGAAACATTTATCCAAGCTTCGGCAGTAAATGAATTTGTTGTTGTAGAAAAATTTATATCGGGATTATCTAGTACACTAACTTTATCTGTACCATCAAAACTATATGCTCCTCCTACTTGCCCGGTTGTTGATCCAAGCGAAATTGTATCTGGTCCAATATAGGCATATCCATTATTGGTATTATAGGTGTCTGCATAAGGCCCAGATACTCTGTTCTCATCAAACTTCCAATAAGACACTAACTGCGCTGGCAGTGATGGTGCTGCTAAAACGTTGATTGTCAAATCTTGGGTGGCTAGATTTGTTCCATTTGAGGCAGTAATTGTCATATTCACTGTTCCAGTTGTGCCAGGTGTCCAACTTACTTTACCAGTGTTTGAGTTAATTGTCCAGGACCCACTTGAAATTGAATAACTCGGAACTCCAACACCAGAAGCGACAGCTTGATAATTAAACGGTACTCCGACATATGCTATTGTATCAACAGTTTGTGCAAAAATCGGGGCTGCTGCGCTTCCAACCGGTAAAATTAATTTTAACGCCTGGTACCAAACATTTGCCATTTTTGCATAACCACTCGCATTAGGGTGTGTATCATCGTACATATCTCCAGTACCAATAGCGTAATCAAATCCGTCAATATTTTCCATATTCACAATTAATATTTTATAACCGGAGTTGATTCTTACTCGCGCAGCTCTTTCTAATTTAGTGTTGTACTCTGTAACATTGTAAAGACCGGTAGGAGATAAATCCAATATCTTAGCGACTACTACCCATGTATTTACATCATTACTTCTAATAGTATCTAATATTGCCCCAAAAGCTGTAGTATCGGTGTTGGGCACATCAGTAGTTCCCATATGAAATAAAATAACATTGGCAGGATGATAATCTAGGTATGGCCCAGGTGTAACAACTTCAACCGGAACAAATTTAATATTCGTCCCATCTATTAGCATTTGTTTTAACTCTAGAGTCAATATTCCCCCAAATCCGCCATTTTGATAATCCGGGAAATAATTATAGCCTGAATATTCGCTCCCGATGAAATCAAAGTTATAATCGTTTGTCCTTAGTGAATCCCATAATTTAAATCTATACCCAGCTAAATCTCCAGCATGCAACGAAGGATCAAAATTTCCAAAAGTAATTGAATCTCCAAAGGGTAATATTTTAACTTTACCGCTTAAGCTTGTTTGAGGTGACTTTATCATGAAATATGCTAAACTTGTATCAATAGGACTTCCATCTGTTTCACTAATTCTAATCAGTGCTTGTGTAGTTGGTTTATCAGGTATATTCCAAAGATAAGTATTTGCTCCATTGGTTGATACAACAGAAGTATCTATTACAAACCAATTTAATCCACCATTAATTGAATATTCTATTTTAACATTGCCTGATCCCGTCACAGTCCAACCGATGTAAAAGCTTTGTCCATAAGTCCAAACATCGGTTTGGGAAGGAGATGTTACTTCGATGGATGTAATTTGGGCAGATGCGGCAACGGAAAATGCAAATAAAAAAGATGTGATAACTATAAGTCGTAGTGATAATTCATTCATTCCAAATAAAATAATATTGGCTTTAACTCTTATCAGTAAGAATCTACCCTTTATCATACCTATCATACTTTTACTATCAAAATTATTATCTCAATCAGTCTTTATCTTTTAATTTTGCCGGATAAATTTAAACAATTGTCGATTCCATACGTTGTGGATATTCTTGCTTAACGTCTTTATTATTTTTATCCACTTCATAGTCAATCACAGTTTCGATAATATAATCCTTAAGATCTTTCGCATGTGTAAATATGATTAACTCTCCAACTAAACCAATGGCAAAAGATTGGATACCAAAAATCATTAGAAGTATGCTAACTAGTACTATTGGTCTATCAGCCAAACCAATTCCGAGAAAAGCTCTTTCGATAAAAAGAATAATTGCCAAAATAAGCCCCAGTGCAAAGGTTATTAAGCCTGTACTGCCAAAAAATCTTATCGGTTTTTTTGTAAACTTAACTAAAAAGAAAATAGAAATCAGTTCAAGAAATCTTGCGATATAATTTGAAAACGGATAAAATTTTTGGACTGCATCCTTTTTAGCTTGAGTCACTTTGACTTCCTCCACCTTAAAGCCGTATTTATTTGCAAGCAAAGGTAAAAACCTATCCTGATCTCCATACATATAAATTTTGTTTAATACTTCCCTTCTGAAAATCTTAACAACACATTTCAAATCATGGAAATCTGAACCAACAATCCATTTGAGCACCTTGTTAAAAACTCTAGATTGTAAATTATTTAACAGTCCATCAAGTCTCGGCCATCTCCAACAAACTATCATGTCCTTATTGTTTATAGCCTGAATTAATTTTGGAATATCTTTTTCATCAACCTGTTTGTAAGAAGGTAGGGTAAGAATAAGCTCCCCCGAAGATTGCTCAAATCCGACCTGAAGAGCAGTTGCATCACCGAACCATTTCCCTAATTTTACAACTTTAAGTTTCTCACCTAATTGATACAACTTACTTAGTTCATCAATCACTGCGGGAAGTTCACCATCAACTACATAAATAAACTCATAATTGAGATTTGTAGTTTTAAGACTTGCTTTATATGCATTATGTAATTCAATAACATCATCGTATAAATATTTTTCGTAATAAATGATTATTACTGAGAGATCAATTGGTTTATTCATCATTTGTGTTACCATTTTTTTTGCTATCTAAATTTTATTCTGTACAAATTTTCAATCTTCAAGTTTCCAGTTCTATAAATTAGGTGACATATAATTCCCAGGAAATAAAGGAATAAGCTTAGAGCAGCACACAGAGCGCTCGCTCCAAATAATGTAACTAACGATTGCCCCGGATATATGAATAAAAATAATATCCCGATCGTAAAAATTGCAAAACTGATCAAACCTACTGCTAAAGCAAGAACCCCAAATCCAAACAATGGAATATAAAAAAACGAAAAGATCGTTTTCAATGCAACTAAATCAAGTAAAACTTTGTAGATTCTTGAAAGTCCATATTTTGAATGTCCAAATTTTCTTGGATGATGCTTTACTTTAATTTGAGTGAACTTTGCTCCAACAAGTGCTGTAATCACAGGCATTAATCGATGCATTTCCGAATACATCGGAAAATTTTTTATTATTTCCGCCCGATAAGCGCGAATGGCACACCCATTATCTTTTACAGGAATTCCTGTTACTTTTCTTACGAGCCAATTTGCAATTTTCGAGGGAAGTTTTCTTGAAATAAAAAAATCTTTTCTATCATGACGCCATCCAAGAACAATGTCATAACCTTCATCCATTTTGTTTAACATCACCGGAATATCATCAGGATCATTCTGTAAATCACCATCCATGGTTACAATCACTTTGCCTCTAGCATTTTGAAAACCAGCATGAAGTGCAGTTGTCTGGCCATAATTTCTTTTTAGCTTGACAATCTTTAATCGGGAATCGGACCTTGCTAAAGCTAAAGCATTACTATATGTATCATCCTTACTACCATCATCAACCAATAGAATTTCATAAGGTCTTTTCAGATCTAAAAGTGCTTTTGTTACGGCTTTATAAAGGTGCATTACAGATTCTTCCTCGTTATAAACGGGAATCACAACAGACAAATCCATTTGGCAATTTTTAACGTTATTATTCTAATCTAAGTAACTGAATTAACAATATTTTCATACATTTTTTATACCACCAATGATTAAAAGGATAAGGTATATAAATAAAATAAAAAATAATAGAAAGTGGTTCAAACTACTACAAAATCAAACAGAATCTCACTATGAGAAATTACATTAAAAAAAAATAGCTAACAATAATATGTAAAGTTGATAAAGGGGGTTGATATCAGAGTAAAAGATTTCGGAAAGATGTGATTTCAATATCTTTCTGTTTGATTACCTCGGCAACATCCTTATCGATTAATGTCAGAGTTTCATCAACCTGCCGATATTGCCTTTGATCATAAATATTATAATTGGGATTCAATCCAGGGTGACACATTAATTCACACATTCCTTCTGAAGGCAAATAATTAATTAGGGTTAATAAATTTTTTTTACTTAATTTTCCCCCGAAATAAAAACCGGTGAAATAATCTGTCTTAGTAGTTATTTTTTCCACTGCTCTATTACAAAAATGGTTAATAGCGACCATTTGAACAATTCTATAAATTGATTTAAAATTACGAAACATATATGAACTGAATTTTTCTTTAGGGAATCGAACAAATTTTATATTGTATTGATTAGCAAGCTCAATTGTGATGTCGAGAATTTTGGGCAGCATGTGTAAGTGTTGATGGCTATCTATATGGCTAATCTTGATCCCATGATCTAATATTTTTTCAATTTGGGCAGTAAATTCTTTTTTAATTTCTTCAAGAGAAATTTTCTCAGAAAAGTATTTTCTTGCAAATTCAATTGCATTCGTTCGAGAATTTCCGTTCTTATTTACTAAAGTAGGTATTTTATCAATATCTAAAATTGGTTTTTCTTCTACTAAAGTCAGATGTACTCCAATATCCAAATTAGGATTGGAATTGATGATTCCCACAGCCTGTTCAAATGAATTTCCATTTGCCATTAAAGATGCAGATCTGAGTATTCCATTTCTAAAACTTTTTAGAATCCCCTCATTTACTTTTTCGTTAAGACCGAAGTCATCAGCATTAATGATTATTTTAAGCATATATTTTATCCTCAACTAATGGGCAGGGCTTTCACCCATGATTATAAATCGAGAAAAATGATATACAAAACACTTTTAAAGTTAATAATTATTAATCGAAAAATTTCGAAATAATCTGAGTTGAAAAAAGTCAATTATAAAATATATGAAAGTTCAATTAACTTATATTTCAATTGGTGTTTCGAATGCTTTAATTTATCCATTTCGAGGTAACAGAAGAATTAAATCAGTGAGAAATATTTTTATAAATTGCAGTGGATTTTATAAAACAAAGCTTAAAAGGTTACTAAAGAATTATCTATTTTTATAAATACTGAAATAAAAAATCATAAAGCTGGAAGACTATGCCAAATACTCTTGTTCATTTAGGAATTAACGGGCTGGTGACCCGAACTTTAATTAAAAAATCAGATTTGATCCTCATTTATATTGGTTCTGTAATACCTGATTTTCCCTGGATTATTCAAAGATTAGTTTCGTGGCTTAATCCAAATGTAAATAATTACGATTTGCGATTGTATTCTATTGTACTCGCATCACTTCTCTTTTCAATAATCCTTAGTTTCGGATTGGCCAACCTTTTCATAAATTCCAAACGAACATTCATAATTTTCTCAGCAGGATCTTTAATCCATTTACTCCTTGATTCATTTGAAACTAAATGGGGAAACGGTGTTCATTTTTTTTCACCATTCACTTGGGAACTAGTTAACTTTAGATTTTTTTGGTCTGAAGATATAATAATTTATTGTGCCACAGGATTCGGTTTATTGTTTATGGTTTTGAATTGGAGAGAGACTCTTTCAACTTCAATAACTTTTTCGAACAAAGTTCAAAAAAATATTCTAGTTTTTATTTTTTGCATCATTATTTATTTTTTTCTTCCCTTACTTTTTATGAATAGTGCTGAATCGGCAGATAATCATTTTGTAAAAACTCTTAGGAATGAGGGGTATCGAATTGGAAAATATTTTGAGACCGATAGAGGATTTTTTATTAACTCTCCAGTTCAGGATAAATTCAGAACTCCATTTGATGAGGAACTTGAGGTTGCTAACCTTAATCTTAGTTCATCCGAGAAAATGTCAATTCGTGCAAAATTTATCTCTAAGGATGAGATACAAATCATTGAATATCACATTCATCATAACCGTGATTTATTTTCCTATGCCGGGTTGTTTCTCCTGCTTATACTATTCATCACATCTATGTTCAAAACGGGTATATTGAAAATACGATCTTAGACATAAATTCCATAAAAATTCAGCTTCACAAATAATATTTAATTAGGATTTAACAAGGAATAAAATAGGGAGAAAGATTTCACTTAACATTATAAATCAAAATTAGTTGAGGTTGAAGTTTCTATCTAATTGAGCTGCCTTGATTGTTGAAGTTTAATTCCGTTTTTATTGTTTCTCATAGAATATTAAGTTTTTCGGTGAAAAATTAAGTAAAATTTTCACATGAGAAAAAATTATTATTTTAATTTGTACAAAAATACTTTCTGACCATTTTTATCCTTAGCGGAATACACTAACTCAAAATCCGGTGTTTTATTTTTCAAGAATAAAGGACCGTACGGATAATTCTCAATTTCATTGGATTGTAAATAAATATAATTGGTTTTATTTAATCTAGCATACCGAACAAGTTTTTCATAAGTTGTAAAAGGTAAATCCACCCGTTTATTGCCTGCATAATAAGGGAAATAATTTTTTCTTGAGATAATTATCAATTCTTCAAATTTATCATTTGAGCTTTTTCTCAGTGCATTGATAGAATTACTTAGATCTGTTGGTGAGTACTCCCTGTTCATTGCTGGATTCTTAAGTGATGTGTAAATAGGAGTTAAAGAGGAAAAAGGAATTAAAAGAAATAAAAAGAATGCAAGGTATTTTCCCGATAATGATTTAATCTTTTCATTATCAATACTCTGTATAACTTTAGTGCTTAAAAAGGATATACCTATCCCGCTTAATAACATAAATATCGGGCCTACTAAGGCAATATGTCTTATTAAATCAAAATTATGGAATAATGGAGGTATCAGAATCACAATAGTAAATATGAAAAAAAAGAATAATTCAAAAATTCTCTTGTCCGAGATGAGCGATATAATCCCCATACCGAAAGTCATAAGTACAATTATACCAACCAGCATACTAAGTTGAAAGGAGTAAGCTTTATTAAATCCTTCAATAATATTTTTAATTGCATTTCTAATATATTTATCTGATCCCAATGATTGATATGCATGGAGATTGCTTTGCAAAAATTTTAGATTGATATCTTTTTCACTATAATCCAGCCCTCTCAGCTTTTCATCATAAGATCTTCCATCGGGTGTATGTAAGATGGTTTGCCATACCTGCCTGCCATTTATTGCGAAAGTACCCATCTTTGAGCTAGTACGCCAAACTTGCGGAATACTAAGCAAAAGAAAACCTAGGATAAAGAGACTTGTTCCTTTGACTGTATATGAAAATGATAGATCTCTCTTTTTATTGAATAATAAATAGTTTGCTATTATAATGAAAGGGATGAAAGCTAAAAACACAACGCCCTCGGTACGGTTCAGGAAGGATAAGCCGAATATTATTCCTAGCAGAAAAGCTTTCGAAAAAGAAGGCTTTTCTAAATATTTCAAGAAATACCAAAGGCCAAAATATATGTTTGCAATATAGAACGGTTCTGTAAGTATGCTGACCGAAAAATTTATAAAAAAAGGATTGAACGATAGAATAAGTAAACATAGAATTGTCCCCGTATTGTTATTTATTTTACTACCTAACTTGAATAAACTTAAAAAGAGTAAAATACTTGAGGATAAACTAACGAGCCGAGCACCAAATTCGGGAAACCATCCGGGCAAATTGAATACAGCTATAAATAAGGGATACAAAAATGTTGCATCAGGACCGATTTCAGTAATAGCATTTAAATCAAGATTACTTATGAGTTTGGAAATAGACAAATAATAAATACTATCATGATCTTCAACTACTTTAACATTATTCCATGCGACAATTCTTAATAAAATAAATATTAATAACGTGAGACCTATATATACTTTTTTTTGATTTTGGATAAATAATTTTCTCATTTCATAAACCAGCTATTTAAATATTTTATTAATGGATAGTTTATACCTCTCTTTATGGTCATAAATCCAAACGTAGTTGAGATTTAGAGACTCCGTTAACTCCGCTTGATGTAGAAAAGAATTGAGCTGCTTTCAAATTGTCCAAGTCTTAGCTCTGTCTCTATTTCTCATCTTTCTAGAGCTAGTGCAATATAAAAAAAGACTCCTTGGAATTATTTCGCAATGGGTTTTAAAATATTAAAATAATTCGGAGTCTTTTTTAAAAAACTATTATAACTATATTTGAATATAAAGCAATGATCCTTTAGTAAGTATTCTATTGCTGTTTTACAATCAAGAATTAATTTTCGGAGAAAGTTCATATGAGTTCTCTCCTACCTATATGAATTAGCAATCCAAACTTTTAATCTGCTCTATGTTTAATTTCGTCTTTCCTGGTTTCATTTCTTACCAAGCGAATTTTCTAAAATTAAATCAATTACGAGGCGACATTTGTCGTTATTTCATTAAGATCATTTTTCGGCTTTGTTTAAAAGTATCAGTAATCAATATACAAATATAAATTCCACTCGAAATACCATCCGCATCAAAGTCTATTTTATAATCTCCAGCATTTAATTTACCATCTACCAATAGTGCTATTTCTCTTCCCAAAGCATCCGATACGATCAGCTTCACATTTGTTACTTCCGGAATGGAAAATCGAATTTGAGTTGATGGGTTAAACGGATTCGGATAGTTCTGTTCTAAAACGAAGCTGTTAACCATACCCAGATCAACACTTACAACTTGAGAGTAGGTGACAGAACCATCTAAATCTATCTGCTTTAATCTGTAAGAATATTTTCCAGTTGATACCGATTGATCATTGTAACTATAAAACGACTTGTTAGTAGTAGTTCCCTGACCTTTAATATAAGCTATATCAAAAAATTTACTATTGTCTTTGCTTCGCTGAACATTGAAACCTGCATTATTAAGTTCTGATGCAGTTTCCCACTCAAGTAATACTCCTTGATTAAGTAATGTAGCAAAGAAAGATGTCAGCTCTACAGGCACTGGAGTAACAACTTGAGCCATGTTGCTGTAATCGGAAACAATATCAGCATTGAACGCATAAACACGATATGTATACGTAGTTGTGTCGTCGACACTTGTATCTTCATATCCTGTAACATCAGCGCCAACAGTATCAACTACTGCGAAAAGTTCGATGCTGAGTGAATCACCAGTTTTCCTTTCTATTACAAAACCTAATTCATTATCAGAATTATTTAACCAGGATAGAATTACGTTTGTAGTATCTGATGGGTTTAGAACAGCAGATAAATTAGTTGGAACATTAATTGGTTGAATTTCATTACAGTACCCCTGATTCTGCAAACCATTACTATAATGTTGACTAATTGAAACCGCATCGAGAGCAGCGTCATATATAGCTACTTCATCAATAATTCCATCAAAAAAACCAGCACTTGTACTGCTTCTCCATCCTATGTTTATTTCAGTTGTTGGTGAGGCAAATCCAGCTGTGTATGTGGCTGACACTGTATTTTCTAAAACTCCATCGACATATATTTTCAGTTGGTTTGTATTAGCATCCCTTACTCCTACAACATGATGCCAATTGTTATCGTAAAGATTTGTTGTGCCGGTAACATCATAGATTTCTGACGCTGTATTTCTTGCTGAAAAAGATACTGCTGTGGAGTTAAATTTAAGATTTATTGCTAATGCACCACTTGAGGATTTTCGTTCTACAATTATTTCTTCACCAGTGTAAAACCCTGTAATATGTTTAATCCAAGCTTCGAAAGTGAAACTTGTATTAGTTGTAAAATCATATGCAGGCATACCCGGTGCTGTAATCCTGTTTGAAGTACCATTGAATTGTTGTGCACCATTTACTCGTCCGGCCACGGGCGTTGGAATACTTGTACTTGTTGCGTTATTTGTACCGATATAATCACTGTATACACTTCCGCTTGTTTCATCAAGTTTCCAGTAGCTTATTATTCCAACCGGGCACGGAAGTGCTTCAGTTACATTGATTTGAAATGATTGAGTTGCATCCGGACTAACTCCATTGGATGCATTCACGGTTACATCAAAATTACCTGCTGACGTTGGTGTCCATTGTATGAGCCCAGTAGTTGAGTTTATTGTCATTCCACTAGGAAATGTGGTTAACGAGTATGTCGGTGTTGGATTTCCATCTGTCTCTACATCGTAGGTATACAACTGCCCAACTGTTCCAGATGTTACTGCAGTTGATGTAATTATAGGTGCAAATGTTGTTGATGATTGAACATTTATTGTGAACGACTGACTTGCATCTGGACTTACTCCATTAGATGCATTCACGGTTACATCAAA
>MICC01000101.1:0-1049 GCA_001829715.1 Sulfurimonas sp. RIFOXYB12_FULL_35_9 | reverse complement strand
TCCATTCTATTAACCCACTTGTTGAGTTTATTGTCATTCCACTTGGAAATGTGCTTAACGAGTATGTTGGTGTTGGATTTCCATCTGTATCTACATCATATGTGTACAACTGCCCTACTGTTCCTGAAGTTACTGCCGTTGATGTGATTGCTGGGGCAAATGTTGTTGATGATTGTACATTTATTGTGAACGACTGACTTGCATCTGGACTAACTCCATTAGATGCATTCACGGTTACATCAAAATTACCTGCTGACAACGGCGTCCATTGTATGAGCCCAGTAGTTGAGTTTATTGTCATTCCACTTGGAAATGTGGTCAACGAGTATGTGGGATTGGGGTTTGCATCTGTCTCTACATCATATGTATACAACTGCCCAACTGTTCCAGATGTTACTGCTGTTGATGTGATTATTGGTGCAAAAGTTGTCGATGATTGAACATTTATTGTGAACGATTGTGCTGCATCAGGACTAATTCCATTCGATGCTACCACTGTTACATCAAAATTACCCGTTGAACTCGGTGTCCACTGAATAAGACCAGAGGTTGAGTTTATTGTCATTCCACTTGGAAATATGGTTAACGAGTATGTTGGTGCGGGGTTTCCACTTGCATTTACATCGTATGAATATAACTGTCCAACTGAACCTGATGTTACTGCTGTTGATGTGATTATTGGTGCAAAAGTTGTCGATGATTGAACATTTATTGTGAACGATTGTGCTGCATCAGGACTAATTCCATTCGATGCTACCACTGTTACATCAAAATTACCCGTTGAACTCGGTGTCCACTGAATAAGACCAGAGGTTGAGTTTATTGTCATTCCACTTGGAAATATGGTTAACGAGTATGTTGGTGCGGGGTTTCCACTTGCATTTACATCGTATGAATATAACTGTCCAACTGAACCTGATGTTACTGCCGTTGATGTGATTACGGGTGCTGTGTTTTGTATAGCACCAGTACTTACTACTTTGAAATTTCTGAATACCATATTTGGCATTTTGCTGCTATATCTATCCGGACCACTGCCAAGATGGATC
>MICC01000100.1:1303-3870 GCA_001829715.1 Sulfurimonas sp. RIFOXYB12_FULL_35_9 | reverse complement strand
CCATCGCGTTTTTATCCGGCCACCAATGTCGCTTGACATCCGGCCAGTGATGACGGTGCTTATCCGGCCACTTTGTGCCTGAGTCCGCGATTTTATATTCAGTTAAGAATTAACTGAATTTGCTAAGAGATATTTTCTAAATTTACTTACACTCTTTGTAATTTTTTACAAAGGTGTTGCAATGAGGAAAATAAACATGAAACAGATTCGAGAAGTCTTGAGACTGCATTTACTTGCAAACCTTTCTGCTCGGAAAATACAAGGTGCTACAGGCGTAGCTAGAACAACAATCCAAGAGTACCTCAAGCGGTGCAACGAAAGCGACATCTCTTCATACGAAATGCTTGCAAGCATTAATGATGAAGCACTTAATCAAAAACTATTTGGTGTAGCATCTGCAACTATTACTCCAAATCCCTCTAAAATAATGCCAGACTACAATAGCGTTCATCAAGAGATGAAACGTAAGAAAAAAACAAAAGTCACACTGATGTTTTTATGGGAAGAGTACAAAGCAATGTATGGTGAAGAAGCTTATGCATACACCCAGTTTAGAGTTTACTACAGACGCTATAAACAAAGACTCAATCCATCAATGCGTCAAATACATATAGCAGGAGAAAAAGTATTTGTAGATTACAGTGGTGCAACAATCCCTATATACAGCCAAAGAACCGGTGAAGTAGACACTGCACAAATATTTGTTGCAGTACTCGGTGCTAGTGGTTATACCTTTGTGCACGCTACACATTCTCAAAAACAAGAGGACTTTATACTTTCGCATACTTTAGCCTATCTATTCTTTGGTGGAGTACCTCAGGTGGTAGTTCCTGATAATCTTAAAAGCGCTGTCATCTCCAACAATAAAAATGGAATCGTTATCAATGAGAGTTATGCAGCATTAGCTCGACATTACTCTATGAGAGTGGAACCAGCGCGTCCTTACAAACCTAAAGATAAGTCCAAAGCTGAACAAGGAGTTCAAGGGATACAACGATATATTTTAGCTTGCTTTCGCCATACAAAATTTTTTAGTGTAGATGAGCTCAATGATGCTATAGCTGCTCTTATAGATAGATACAACAATAAAGTAATGAAACATCTGGGTAAAAGTCGTACGCAACTCTTTGAAGAGCTTGAGCGAGATGAACTCCAAGAACTACCTGCTAACCGATATGTTTATGAGCAATACAAACGAGCAAAAGTGGGCATTGATTATCACATTACATTAGAAAAGTGTAACTACTCCGTTCCATTTCAATACCTGCAAAAAGAAGTTGAAGTTCGATATTCAACAAACCATGTGAGAATATACTACAACAATGAAATCATTGCGACACATCCAAGATTAAGAATAATTGGTGCATTCTCAACCCTCAACGAACATCGTTCCCCAGATCATGAGTATATCCATAGCAAATGGAGTCCTGATCGTCTTCGTTCTTGGGCAAAAAGTATTGGCGAGTACAGCTCTGTGTTTGTAGAAGACTGCTTTGAATCTGTGGGATATAAAGAACAGGTATTTAGAAAGATTATGTCTGTTCTAAAAATGGCAAAAGAGTATGGAAATATAGAGTTTGAATTAGCATTATTGTATGCAATAGAGCATAAGCTTACAAGAGTCAAGTCAATTCGTTCAGTCCTTGATAAGCGACTCTATCTACAAAAAAGTTCAAACAACAGAAATTATCCAGCAACTACACTTTTCAATAACCATGAAAACATTCGTGGTGCTGATGAATACAAATAAAACACAAGGATTTAAAAAATGACACATTCACAATTACAAGGGAAGATAGAAGATTTAGGCTATAAAGGGTTAAAAGAATCTTATGAGAGACAGTGTGAGGATATCAACTATACAAAAATGAGTTTCGAAGAAAGGCTCTACCAACTCCTTGACGCACAAGACATCTTTTTAAAAAATAAAAAGATTACAATGAATCACAGACTCTCTAAGATTAAAGACAAACAAGCAGCACTTGATGCTATAGAGTATAATCCAAAAAGGCATTTGGATAAAGCACAAATCCAATCTCTTGCTCAACTTAATTTCATTACTGCAAAACAAAATATTATAATCACTGGAAAAACTGGTACAGGCAAGAGTTATTTAGCCCAAGCATATGCCAATCATGCGATTCATTATTCATACAGGGTTTGTTACGTGCGGATGCCATCACTACTTGAAGAGATACGACTCTCTAGAATAGATGGAACCTATATCAATGTTCTTAAAAAATATTCACGATTCCAACTACTGGTACTTGATGATTTCGGCGTTATACCTATGGCAGATAATGATGCAACAAACTTATTTGAAATTATTGAAGATAGAACTTCTATAAATTCAACTATTATCACTTCACAACTTCCTGTAAGTGAATGGTACAGCTATCTCAATAATAATACAGTTGCAGATGCAATTTTAGATAGGATTGTTCACTCATCTCATAGGATACAACTAAGTGGCCCATCTATGAGAAAAATGAATTCACTTGCCCAAAATGTGGAATACTAAAAATCAACATCCGGCCACTTTATGTTAAAATGACTTTACAGAAAAT
>MICC01000100.1:0-1126 GCA_001829715.1 Sulfurimonas sp. RIFOXYB12_FULL_35_9 | reverse complement strand
ACTTATCATATTCTGAAATAGCTACATCATAGAAAACATCACATTTTACTTCAATGTTTTTAAGACTCACGTGGTCTGAATACGAAAGTGGCACATCTGTACGTCCTTGTAAATCAAAGAATTGTTTCCAAGGTTTTACATACAATAAACTATGGGCTTGTCCTTTAATATTCTCTAAAGCAATATACTCATAAAGTTGTGGAGTATCTGGTCTCATTTTCAACCACAATATTCTAGTTGCCTCATTAACATTGCAATTACGCATAATAATATTACGATTATGAATAGCCTCGCTACCACAAGTAAGTGCAGAGTGACAAAAGCCAAACTCGCAATCTTCGATGATGATATTAGTGTTAGCACCGTTGTTGGGAACACGGTCAGCCCAAGGACCTTTGCCCCCTTTCAAAGCAATCGCATCATCATTTACTGACATATAACAGCCTTTAATAAGTACATTACTACAAACATCTATATCAATTGCATCTGTACTAGGCGCTTTTACGGGTTTGTATGGTGAGTAAATATGAACATCCAATACTTTCACATTTTTACATTGATAATAATGACTCGTCCAGAAACCTGAGTTGTGTAACTTTACATCTTGTACTTGTACATTGTTACATTGCCAAATAAATACCAATCGAGGACGAGAAACTTCTAAGTTGGTACAATTAGGATTTTCTTTACGCCTAACCCAAAATGCCTCCCAATAGTGCAGACCATTGCCATCAATCGTTCCTTTTCCTGAAATCGTAAAACCATCTACTCGGTAGGCATTCACCAAAGCTGTGAAATAATCTAAACTTTGTCCTTCCATACGTGAAGGCATTTTAGGGTAGTCCGCAATATTGTCTGAACCTTTTAATACTGCTCCTTCAGCTACATACAAGTGGGTTTTAGGTTTAAAAAACAAAGCCCCGCTCATAAACGTCCCTTTCGGAATTACGATTACGCCCCCACCCTTTTCAGCTGCTGCATCAATAGTTTTTTGGATAAGCGCTGTCTGTACCAACGTGCTATCTTGTTTAACTCCAAAGTCTGTAATGATATACGCTTTACCAAGCTGTGCAAGACTTACTTTTTTATTAGTTGTAAACCAGCTAGTTATTGGACTACCATCTGG
>MICC01000099.1:226-63988 GCA_001829715.1 Sulfurimonas sp. RIFOXYB12_FULL_35_9 | reverse complement strand
TTAATTCAGGCATGACTTCTTTTATCTCATGCTCTTCTTTTTTCTCTATTATTGGAGTCTCTTTTCTTGAATCATCTGCTTCTTCTGCTTTTGGTGCTGCGGTATTTATTTCTTTGATTTCGTTTTGGGGAGTTTTTTCTTCTTTTTGAGTATCACTTGTCTGTTTAACAGGCATATTTGTCTCTTGCTTCGGTGCTTCTGCATGCTCACCGCTCATAATATAGTTCATTAAGCTCTCAGCTTCTTGCATAGTTACTGAACTGTTTGCTGATTTTATATCAATGCCCATGTCTGAGGCTTTTTTAACTACATCTTTAGAAGCTATTCCCAGCTCTTTAGCAATTTCGTGTACTCTAACTTTTTCTGTCATCAGTGATGATCTCCTTTAGTATGTTCGAAAATTTGTCCTTATCCCCACTTTTGCATTGCCGCATCAGTGCTTTTAAAACTTTTTTATCATCTTCAAGACAAATTTTACATATATAAAAACTTCTACCGCTACCTCTAAAAAGACTAAGTTGTGAATCTACGCACTGAAGTCTGATGAGATTGTTTTGCGTATCTCTTTGCCTACAAGATATACACATCCTAAGAGGTTGATTAAATTTTTTCGCCATTATATCCAAAAGTTCCTTGATTTGGTAGAAGATACGAACGAACTTATTTTTCTACTATAAGTCCGTCATTATCAAAATCTAATATTTTTACGGCAAATTCAGGAAATTTTAGACTCAGTTTATTTGCTATTGCAACTGAATCTTCATCATATACCATTGAAAAAAATGTAGATCCGCTTCCTGATAGCGTGCTCATAAGTGCTCCGCTCTCATAAGCTATTTTTTGAACGTTAAAAAGCTCAGGCAATGTTTTCATTCTTGCTTTTTGATGAAATCTATCTTGAGAAGCCAATTTTAAAATCTCCCAATCTTCGTTAAAAAATGCCGCAACACTGAGTGCCGTGTGTGAGAGATTATAAACTGCATTCTCTTTCGAGTATGATTTTGGGAGAAGTGTTCTTGCTTTTGCCGTACTCATTTGCTTATTTGGAATTACCACAACCGCTTTGATATAGTTGGGAAGATGCTTTTTTTGAGAGAAAACCTTTCCTTTTTCAACTGTAGCAGCATTAAAACCACCCATTACGGCAGGAGTTATATTATCGGGATGTGATTCATATACAAGTGCATGGTTAAGAATTCTTCTGTTTGAAACTTTAATTCCTGCGGCCTCATGTGCACTTGCAATAGCACTTACTATTACTGCAGATGAACTTCCGAGACCTCTTGACATTGGAATTTGATTATAAAAAGTAAATTTAAAACTTTGCCTTTTTTTAGTCAGTCTATTGTAATGCTCATTAAAAATACTGATAAAAAGGTTATTTCCTTTTAACTTCGGATTGTCCTCACCCTCACCTTTAATACTTACGCTGAAAAATTTTGACGGATGAAATTCAACTACATTCCTTAAATCAACTGCTAAGCCTAAAGAATCAAATCCTGGTCCAAGATTTGCACTGGTTGCCGGTACACTTACTGTCACTTTTTTCCTATCCAACCGCTCCGATACCGTAAAGAGGTGCAGCAGTTGTGCTAAACTCACTATAATCAAGTACATCAGGCAGCATAAAATCCAGCTCTGGTGCTATTTCTAGTTTTTGAGTTTTTATTTCTGATGAAATTTTAACAAAAAATAGCTTTCCAATCGCTTTGATTGGTTGATTTGCATTAAAATAAAATGCATCTGTCGCAAAAAGCGGTATGTTTTTTAGTATGCTCATAGATTTTAAAAATATATATGCTATTTTTATCGCCATAAAACTGCCCGGACCATTGGCATAAAGAAGTTTTTGAATCTCATATTTTTTTGAGAGTTCCTCAAATATTTTAGGTAAAACGTCAGAACTTTTTTCGTGAGTTTCAATGCTCTCTATCAATCTATTATCCTCATATATTCCTACTTTAATCGGGGAAGAGAGGGTGATAAAGAGTAAATCTACACGCTTAGGCATACGCTTTTTCTAACTCTTTTGTTTTCTCATCAACAAGTTCTACGACTTCATAATTTTGTGCATCTTTTAAAAGTTCAAGTGTTAATTTATGGTTAAGATCATGACTCCCTGCCATAGCTTCATAATTTCCTACAAAGTTCATACCTATAAGTGCCATATCTCCGATTGCGTCAAGAATCTTATGTCTTACAAACTCGTCAGAATATCTAAGCCCCTCAGGGTTTAAAACCTTTTTTTCATCCAAAACAACGGCATTTTCGAGTGATCCGCCAAGTGCCAAACCTTTTGAGCGAAGATACTGAACTTCATGTAAAAAACCAAAAGTTCTAGCTCTTGCTATCTCCTCTTTATAGTTCTGTTTCGTAAAATTCAAAACATACTCCTGCTTTTGTATAACAGGATGCGGAAATTTTATAGTAAAAGCATACTTTAGATCGGGCGATGGAGAAAGTTTTACGTACTTATCTCCCTCTTGAACAAGCACCTCTTTTTTTATAAGCATAATTTTTTTAGGTACATCCAACTGAGTTATACCTGCTTCATCCAAAAGCATGCAAAAACTCGCACTGCTTCCGTCCATTACTGGAACTTCATCTGCATCCACGACTATTCTAAGATTATCAATTCCATAGGCATAAATAGCTGAGAGCATGTGTTCGATGGTTGAAATAACATAACCGTCTTTTCCTATGACCGTAGCCATTTTCGTATCGACTACATTCTCTGGTATGAGAGGAATAGCTACATCAACATCACTTCTATAAAATACAAGCCCGCTATTTGACTCCAGTGGCTCTAATCTCAACTTAACGGCAGAACCCTTGTGAAGCCCTATTCCAACTAGCTCAACGCTCTTTTTTATAGTTGTCTGATACATGTGTCATCCCTTGTCCATAATCTCTTTAGCGCTATTTATAACATCCGTTATATTTAACTTCATCCATGAGCGGTCCATCCACTCAGCAGGGCGAACTTCAATCCCTTGAACAAGAACTCCGAAATGGAGATGATCTCCCATAGCATACCCGCTTTTGCCTGTACTAGCTATATGCGCACCAGGCTGTACAAAATCGCCTTCATGTACGTTAAGCGTTGAACAGTGACCAAAAAGCGTATATAATCCTAACCCATGATGAATAATCGGCATATTCCCGTAAAGACCGTTATAACCTGCATAAACTACCTCACCACCGTTCTGAGGTCTTATCTCTGCCATTGCGTTACTCGCTAAATCTACTCCCATGTGGTATGCTTCACTGACAACTTTATCCTCATAAGAGTAAATTCTATGATCTCCAAAGTGAGCGACTACGGCACCGTTTCTAAGAGGATACATCTCGTTCATTGAAAAATCGCTAACCATTCCGGTCGGTACTTTAGATGAGATATCATGAATTAGTTTTTCATTTTTTTCTCTTACTTTTTCATTGATTACTTTAAATTGTTCAATAGGGTTTAAAACACCCTGTGTCTCATCAAATTCTTCTGCAAGTTCTGCTATTTTTCCTTTTAAAAAACTGTCGCTTATTTTTATATTTGAAACATTATAAATTTTATTTTGCAAAAATAGCGGAACATAGACTTGAGCCGAATTCTGGGCATGATCAACTGCGACTACTGTAGCTTTAAAGTTCTCTTCAATTATAGGCCAAGCAACAAGCGATATAAAATACCCATTTTTATAAAAAGGCTGTGCTAAAAACTTTTTGCCAAAATTTGTTTCTATATAAATCTCTTTTAAATTTTCATCTTCAGCTTTAAATATAACAAGAGCGGCACCGCCTTTTCCTATTTTATATGAATTTGCAATAATATTTAGCTGCGGTCTTTTTTTATCAATTATATATTTAGACTCCACTGCCGTACTATTTCCCTTAAAAAAATTCCATTTACTTCCATCTGTTGCTTCGACAATTATTTTAATCTCTTTATCTTTCATAACATAGGCACTTTTGGGTGGTTCTACTTTTATATTTATAGACTCTTTTGACACCATAAACTGTTCATGATATAAAACAGTCTCTTCCGTAGAACTTTTTAAAGTTACTTTAAATGATTTAAGTCCCGATGCATCATTAATTGCAATTTCAAGAGGATTTTTCAGATTCCAATATCCATTTTTTTGCATGGAAATCACCGGAATTTCTCTCTCAAACATAGCCGAGCTATATACATAAAAAGCTCCACCTACAATTAAAGCAAATATGCCAAGCAATACAAACGAAGATCCGTTATTTTTTCCTCTTCTCAAACTATAAATCCTTTTTTATTAAAATTAATATTTTATTTTTTGCCTCTTCCAAAGAGACAATATCAATTAACTCAAAACCTGCCCTGTTTGTATGACCGCCGCCGCCGATTTTTTTTGCAATCTTACCGACATCTATACCGCAGTTCGAACGAAGAGATCCTTTTATCGTAAAGTCACTATTTTGTCTAAGCAAGAGTGCGACTTTTACATATCCAAGGTTCAAAGACTCTTCTAGCGGATTTTCACAATCCTCGGACATTGCCCCGCTTGCTCTCATCTCTTCATTGCTTACACAAAAAAGTGCAACTCTTGCATCACACTCAAGCGACATCTTTTTAAACATAATCGCCTTTAATCGCAAAGCTGCCAATGAGACACTTTTTACAATACTTCTATTGCAAAGTTTAAAATCAGCACCGTGTTCTATCAACTCTTGAACTGTAGCAAATGTTGTACCATCAACCATTGGAGACAAAAAAACTTCCGAATCATCCAATAAGCCTGCATATAGTGCTGTTGCCATTTTTTTGTTCACTTTAAAACCGTTAGTTTTAAAAAAACTATACAAAACTTCTGTTGTGCTTATAGCCTCAACTTTAACTAAATTTAGATCTCCATAGAGACTGTTTGTAGTATGATGATCTATATTTATCAAATCACATTCTATCTCTATGCCTAATCGTTTTTTATCTGCACAATCTAGTGAAATAGCTAAATCAGCAGACTTTGGAAATGTATCTTTTATATTTTCAAGCCATGGTATACACAAAAATTTTCTATTTAAATTTTTGGTGCTACAAAACCATGAAACTTTTTTATGATTTTGCAATAAAAAAGTATACATGGCACTCGCACTTCCAAGTGAATCAGCATCCGGATTTATATGCGATATGACAACGATATGCTCTGATGTGGCAATTTTTTCTAATATTTCGTTCAATTTATCTATCTTTTTTGCAATTGTATACTACTTCTTATTCATTTTGTAAACATACACTGCCTAGATACGCACTTTTAAGAGTAGTGTGTACCTGTTTTGTACCTTTTTTCTAAGAAGCCTATGACCATCTTTTCTTTGCGTGGCATGAAATGAGTATAAACACCAAGAGTGACATCTAAACTCTTATGTCCTAAAGTTGCCGAAACCCATAAAGGCTCTATTTTGTTATTGAGCATAATACTTGCAAATGTATGTCTCGTGTTATGCATACTTCTATCTTCTAAACCTAGTCTTTTTATAAGATTTTTAAACTGCTTATAAAAAAGAACATTAGTTCCATGATGCGATTTCATATCAGACTGTAAAAAAATAAATGAATTTTTCAATCCAGTTTCAAGTCTCTGTGCTTCAAAAAACTTTCTCGCTTGAGGTATCATCTCAATATCTCTAGTTCCAGCTTGAGTTTTAGTAGAATTTATCATTCCCCTCGATACGGTTTTGGTAATAGAGATAGTATCTGTTACAAAGTCTATATCATCCCAAGTCAATGCTAGTATTTCTCCGCCTCTCATTCCAGTAAAAAATGAAATGCCTAAAAAATTTCTAACATATCCTTGAGAGTTCTCCAAAATTAAGTCAATCTCATCAAGCGTAAAAGGTATCTGTTTCTTTTTCGCTTTTAATACTTTTGGAGCTCTTACCGCCACAACTGGATTTACATTTATCAGCTCACTTAAAACAGCCAAATCAAAGGCTTCTCTTAACAATGTTCTCACATTGTTTATTAATGAACGGCTATATTTTCTTGCCAATTTATCTTGAAAATCTTTAATCTCAATAGGTTTAAAACCACTGATATCTTTATCCTCAAAATAAGCAACAATTCTTTTATAAGAATTGCTATAGCTCTGTACAGAACTTACTTTTAGGGTTTCTCTCTTTTCTTGTAATGCTTTGTTAAGGAACATGAGAAGAGTTGGCTTTTTTTCAACTTTAAACCCAAGCTCTTCATCTAATTCACCATTTCTATATTTAGAAATCATGATATTTCTATTTATCTTAGTATCTTTCATTTTAGAACTTTTAAAGTTTCCACCAATACCAAAATACAACACACCGTTACGATTTTTAAAGCATAACTTTTTCATCTGCCTTTACCTCTGTTTATCTTAAACTCGATAACGGCATCTTCTATAAACACTAATATTTTATCATTTTTTCTATTAAAGTGATATCCATCAATAAGCCTACCCTCTGAAATATAGTTGTTGATAGTTCGCTCCGTAACTCCTAAAAACATGGCTACACCTCGCTTAGTGCTCAACTCTGGCTTTAAAATATTTACTAATATTTTTAAATCTTTAATGCTCTTTAGTAACTCTGGGATAAGTTCTAAATTATTAAAAGCTTCTACATTCATACCCCACCGCCTAAAAAGGAAAATCTTCATAAGGAGACTTACCTCTGCACTTTAGTTCTATAAAAGCTAGCTCATGTTTTTTCATTAGAGCTTTTAAATCTGAGTTTGGATTAGTCATAAGATTGTCAAGCATCTTTATATACTTCTCCAGTTCTAGATCATCAAGCTCTTTTAGGTTTATAGATTCTGATAGAGTCTCATATGTAGTTACTAGCTCTTTCTTCTCTTCCTCAATTTTTTGGGAAGTTATTAGATATTTAGGCTCTCTGCTTCTAAGGTACGCTTCAAGAACTTCTTCATAAAACCGCTCATCAATTACAATATTATGAACATAAGCTTTTCTAGCTAGAGATACTTGCTCTTTAATTGCATCTTCGATAGTGTAAGAGTAATTTTTTCTCTTTAGTCTCTCCAATGGCATATCAAGTGCCAAAAAATCTTTTAGCTCGTATGAGTCGCTAAAGTATTTCCATAGAGGATGAATCTCTGCTTTATATCTGTTTTGCGAATTGATAGAGTTCTCTGTTATGGTAGATAAATCTACTAATCTGATTGCGTCCATAGAGTCACGAAACAGCTTTTGGGCATATCCTAGCAAATCATCTACCGTATCAATGTTATAGGCTTTTAAATGCTTTCTATGCATCTCAAACTCTATGTTAAAGATATCATCTTCTTTAGTGAAGCCGTTATTTAAAAAATACTCATACATCAGCTCACTTTTTTTAGATGTTTTTAGCTCCTCTTTTTTATCATAGAGACGAAGTAAAAAAGGTGCTTTTCCTATGTATAGAGTTTGAAGTCTGTACTTAGATGAAATCTCTTTTAAATGAGTGGTATATATGCGTTTTCTGCTAACGAACATATCTTTCTCTAGCCATGACAAGTTTGCTTGCACAAACATGTTTAAATCAACTCTGGTGACTGGTTTATAGCCAGTTGTAACTTCTTTGAATATATCATCCGTATATCTAAGAAGTGCTTTTATGCCTAGCGTGTATATGCCGACAGCGTTGAACTGCACTTGTATATCATTTAAACTTCTGTTTGTCAGACTATCTTTAAATCCAACCGTTAAGAAGTTGTCTAAATTTGTAAACCAGTAGAAGCCTTGCGCCTTACCGTTAAACTCAAAAACTTGATTGTTTATTGCAATCTTTAAATCTTTATTTGAATAAGCTATTTCACGCTTCTCAAATCTTCCTTTGCTATCTTCCAACTGGTCTAATATATCTAAGAAGAAGTCGTCATATAAATCATTGGACTCATAGAAGTAGAAAAGGGTATCTATTCCGCTAATCACTTTTGGTAAATCAGCGGAAGTTATAGTTTTATCTTCCATTTTTTACCTTTAAATATGTTAAGAACCGAGTGTTACCAAGAACTCGGCATAAAAATAGGCTTGTCTAACCTAGCGCCTCGAGCAAATAAAAGTGGCAAAGCCACAATGTATTAGCTCGTTGCTAGACCTACGCTTGCGCTACGGCCATTAAATTAAACACCGTAAAAGCTACACTTACCTATAAGACCTACTTCTACTTCTACAATTTGATTCATACTCTCTTTATAGACAGAGTATTTTTCAGTCGGGATAGATATATCTATCAACTCATTTTTTATCTCTCCATTTCTAATAGTCGTTTTAACTAAAAGTTGGAGCTTCACTTTGCCTCTGGCTGTCTCGCCAGTCTCTTTGTTTGTATAATCCGCGCTTTTAAATATGTGTAAAAGCTCACCTTTGATAATGAACATATCAAATCCTTTTTTATTTAGATTTGACAAAGCTTTGTCGTGTTGTTATATAACGAGGAAATAATGACTGGGGATTTGGTTTTGGGGAAGTTATTTTTTTGTAAATATGGTTTTTAAATCTGCAAATTTGGTATAAACTGCTAAAAATATGGATTTTATCTTACTTGATGGTGTGATTATTTGAGGAGCGAGCATATCTAAAAGTCTAACTGGCATCTTTGCAAAACTTTTGTGAGTTGATAATAGTACGCCTTTTGCCTGCTTAATATCAGATGATAAAATATCCAAAGCACTTTCTAGTGAAATAGGATTATTTCGTGTTGCAACCTTATACAAGACTTTAGCTATAAATCCTGAAAAAGCTGTGTTAAATAGCTCTTTTTGCATTATTTTTGTATATCTTTGAAACTGTTTGACATCATCATCACTGTAATAGGAGCTTTTAGAGCCAGTGTACCATTGATATATTGGTAACCCTTTGTAAAGACCTGCAAGATATACTTCATTATCAGTTAAATAACTTAGCCTATATTTATCTGTATGGATACTTGAATCGTCAATAAAGGTCAGAGCGATATCTTTTGCAAACTTAAAGGCTTTTTTTTCATCTATGCCGATTAGAGTGAGTTTTGTAAAGATAATGACAAGGAGGGAGTTTACGGTTTTGTCAGATGAGAGATATGTATATTCAAAATATTTTAGGCTCTCTTTGGCAATATCTAAAATATCCTCAGTTTTACTGCTGTGTGATGAAAACTCTTTTATCATTCTTGCATAAAGCGGTAGTTGTGTATACAGCTCGGCTGTAATGAATATGCCTATTTTTGAATATTTCTTATTTTTTAAAGCCATGATAAGCATTTTTTTAAAAAAAGCTTCAATTCTCTCATTTTTGCGTATAGATTTATTATTGAATATTTCTCGCAATTTTTTATAGAGCTCTTGTTTTTTAGCATACCCTTTACCCAAAGACTCTAACGTATCAGCTCTTTTTTCTTTGGATTGAAGATACGCTTTTTTATACTCACCTATAAAATAGATAATAGTCAGAGTCGTCAAAGGAAGTTTATTTTGATAAGCAGAATATTTTTTAACAATGTCAAATTCTATAATTTCTGATAATTTTTTGGCTAGATACTCTTCTTTATGAGTAGTAAACACTGCACCAAGATTTGTATTATAAAACTCTATGGCGTTGCTAATTAGTTCTGAGGTAAGTTTTGTTTTTTGCATAAGCCTATTCTACATAATTAATATTTTAATAAACAACTGCGCTTCAAGACACTTATTTATATAGTGTTGTCATTATCTATCCTTCTTAAACTATTAATTTGCTCTAATATATTGTCAAAGACCTAATTCATTACTAAGTTTATTTATAACTTTCATTGTAATATCAATTGCATCTACAGCGTCTTTATATTCCACATTTTCAAGTTTTACACCATGAACTAAATTATTTCTAACTTTCAAAACTTTCTTATGAAAACTAATAAACTCTTCACTTTCAGCAAAATCTGAATTAAATTCTGATTTAAGACCAACTTTACATACTTGATAGACTCCAACAAGACAATTACAACCATTTTTTCTTTTAATTTTATCCAATTTTGTTTTAGTGAGCTTTCCATCTAAACTTTTATAAATAAAATTCTCAAACAATATTGAACATTGAATAATTGTATTATTAAAATTACCTATATCAAGGTTATCTAAGGCATTTAGAAGCAGGTCATCCGCTAAATTATTGTGATGTGATAATAGTAGATTTCTTAATTGTTGTTCTTTATCCTCTGAAATAGTTATTTCTTCTCCACCATTAAAATACACAGTAGTATTTAATAATTTATAAGATGTTTCTTGCTGTTTATCAGTATCAAACAATGTACATCTATAACTTATAATATCATTATTTTTAATTGGTCTTATCCAATATTCTCTAGTAATACTACGGTAATTCATTAAAAATTTATTTAAATATTTTATTGACAATTGAAAAAAATATTCATGTTGAATTTGCATAACTTGTCTATCTATTCCTACATTATCAAATGTTTGCTTGTCAAACCAAATTTGAATATCTGTTTTTGACAAAAAACCATATCTATCATTTTCTATTTTTGAAAATGGTGCTAGTTTTACTCCATTTCCAGAAGCATCTTCGTTATACTTTCTTTTAACTCTAAGTTGTGATGGTATACCATCTAACACAATTATAAATGCTTTTCCTGCATCTTCTAAATCAATGCAATCTTGCAAGTCTAAAGCGAATGGCAAAGTATATTCTAAAATTATATTTTGTAATTTATACACATTCATTGTTTACCTACTATGCATTATATTTTTTGCCCTATTTTAGCTATTTTGTTCAACATATCATTATTTATTTTTTAAATCTCTTTTGCACTCTTATTGTACCTATTTTTTTCAAGAAATTTTCAATATTATTTTTATTAAATAAATAGGTTTGTTTATAGAAGTGCCTATTTATCGATGTTTTTGTAGGAATATGTATGAAAAATTAGCGCTTTCCGGCATTCATTTTGTAAACATAAGCTAAAACTTCCGCAACAGCCGCAAATAAATCATGCGGTATCGGTTTATCGAGTTCTACTTGGTCATACAAGCTTCTTGCAAGCGGCGCGTTTTGGACTATATGCACACCGTTTTCTCTGGCAATCTTTTTTATCTGCAGTGCTATATTATCCATCCCTTTAGCTACGACAATAGGCGCATGAGACTTAGCTTCATCATATCTTATCGCCACTGCAAAATGCGTTGGATTGGTAATAACTACATCTGCAGTCGGAACGTTTGACATCATTCTTTTTCTCGATGCCTGCATTTGAATCTGTCTTATTTTTGCTTTAATGAGTGGATCTCCGTCCATATTTTTCATCTCATCTTTAATCTCTTGTTTGCTCATCTTTAGCCCGTCAAAGTACTGTTTTCTTACAATAATAAGGTCAATCATAGCAAAGACAAATATAATCAAAAGCATTACAAATGCGATAATAAGCATTTTGTCTTTGAGCCACTCCATCTGATCTCCAAGCCCAAAGAGTGCAACGGTGGGAAGTTCCAAAATAAAGAGAAAAAAGAAGATAAAACCTACACCTAATGCCGTAAATGATTTAAAAGTAACCTTTGCACCCTCTATCATCTTTTTCATTGAAAATAGATTTTTTGTCCCTTTAATAGGATCTATTTTTTTAAAATCAGGCATTATAGCTTTTGTCGTAAATAAAAATCCAAATTGAGCTACTGCTGCTATTATCCCGGCAACAGCAACTGAAATAGAGAGCGGCATTACGATAAGAAGAAACTCTTTAATCGTTACTATGGCGATATCAATCATAAGTGCCTTATCAAGCGGCATACCCAAAAGTGAAAAGTAGTATTTAAACAGAAGCATCATATGCTCGCTCATATATGGAAAAAGCATTATAAAAGCAAGTATTGCAACAAAAAGAGCAATAACGCCTGATGTATCTTGAGATTTTGGAACATTCCCTTCGTTACGGGCATCCTCTATCTTTTTGGAGGTGGGTTCTTCGGTCTTTTCAGCATCATCTGCCATTAATATCTCCTAGAAGAACAGATGAAATTGTAGTATTGCACTAAACTCAATCCATTTTCATAGACAAATCTATCCAATTAGCTTGATGAATAAGAGAACCGCTGCTAATAGCGTCAACGCCTGTTTTAGCGTAGATTTCAATTGTTTCAAGCGAAATATTTCCGCTTGCTTCAAGAAGCACATGAGAAAAATTTTCATCTCTATACTTGAGTATCTTCTCTATAAGTTCAGGCATCATATTATCGCACATGACTATATCCGCTCCGGCAGCAAAAGCCTCTTTTGCCATATCAAAACTTTCAACTTCAACCTCTATTTTTGAGGTAAAAGGTATCTTTTGTCTTGCTTTTAAAATATACGCTTTTAAATCTTTTATAGTTTTTAAATGCGTATCTTTTATCATTAAAGAGTCATCCAAACCCATGCGATGATTTACAGCACCGCCGCATCTTGTTGCATATTTTTCAAAAATTCTAAGAAGCGGTCTTGTCTTTCTTGTATCTAGCAGTTTTACTCCGTAAGGCTCTACAATCTCAACATATTTTCTAGTTAAGGTTGCAATTGAGCTTGCATGTAAGAGCATATTTAACAAAGTTCTCTCAATTTTTAAAAGTACATGTGAAGTTCCGCTTAAGGTGGCTAAAACATCGCCTTTTATAAAACTCTCACCGTCTTTTTTATTCCATTTTATCTCAAAGTTTTCCAACTTTGCTAAAACATCTATATACTCAACCCCTGCCATAATGCCATCGCTTTTGGCTATTATTTTGGCACTGGCACTCACACCCGGTTCAACCAAAGCATATAAATCACCGCGACCTACATCCTGAGAAAGTGTTGATTTTACAAACTCTTCTATCATAGTGCCAACATCCTCTCTAGTGCAATTTTTGCCCACTTTTGCGTATTTTCGTCTACATGTATCTCATTGAGCGGTTCGCCCTCATCGATAGACTTTAGCACTTCATAAACGTCTCTAAGAGTTGTTTCATTCATGGTAGGACACTCAGGCTTTGTAGAAGAGAGTACATAAGTATTTTTCGGACGAAGACGATTTACAAGGTTAAACTCCGTCCCTACCGCTACTTTTTGATCTTCTGGAAGCTCATTTATATATTTTATGAGTTGAGAGGTAGAACCCACAAAATCTGCTACGTCACATACTGAAGGATCACACTCAGGATGCACCGCTATCAAGATTCCCGGATATTTTTTACGATAAAAATTTATATCATCCACGCTAAAGAGCTGATGCACGGAACAAAAGCCGTTATAGCAGATAATATCGGCATCAAGCAGGTTTGTACCGTCTCCTATTACGCAAGATTTAAGTCCCATCTGGTTTGCAATATTTTGTCCCAAGCATCTATCAGGAACAAAAAGTATTTTCTTCCCCTCTTTTAGGGCTGTCGTGATGATTTTTTTTGCATTTGAGCTTGTACAGACCATACCGCCCATCTCTCCGACTTTCGCTTTTACATCGGCGTTTGAGTTGATATAGGTAATCGGCAAGATATTTTCATTCATGATTCCAGCTTCATTTAAAGCTTTTACTGAAGCGTCAAACTGCATGCCGTCTATCATTACAGCCATCGCACAACATGCAGCTTTTGGCATCGCCACTCTTTTATTTGGAGAGAGAACTTTTACACTCTGCCCCATAAAACCGACACCGCAAAATACAACAAATTCAGAGTTGTCATCTCTTGTTTTAATGGCAAGTTCAAGCGAATCTCCGGTTATATCCCCAACTTCAAAAACTTCATCTCTTTGATAAAAATGGGCAACGACCGTTACGCTCAACTTTTTTTTATATTCGTTAATTTTTTCTTTTAATTCTTCGTTAGTTAATTGCAAAAAAATTCCTCATTAATTATAGTGGGCGATATTATACCAAATAGATTTTATATCTCTATAATAGTATGTAAAGTACAATGTCAAAAATTTTTAACAGGTTGATGGATGGACTTTTTATATAACACGAATGCTCAGTTTTTTATAGCGGCTTATTTGATAGGCGGCATTCCTTTTGGTCTGCTTTTGGCTAAAAAATATGCAGGTGTGAACATCAAAACAGCAGGCTCTGGCAGTATCGGCGCAACAAATGTTTTAAGAGTCGTCAAAGAGACAAATCCGTCGTTGGCTAAAAAACTCGGTATCGCGACACTTGTCCTTGATGCCATCAAAGGTGTTTTAGTTTTAGCAGTCGCATATTTTGCAGGACTTAGCGAAGCTACGATGTGGGGCATATCGGTTTTAGCCGTAATCGGTCACTGTTTCAGTCCCTACCTAAATTTTGAAGGCGGAAAAGGCGTTGCAACCGGAATGGGAGTTATGATGTTTATGCTTCCCCTTGAAACTATTATCGCTCTTGGGGTTTGGGCATTTGGCGCAAAATTTATTCGTATCTCTTCACTCTCTTCTCTTACAGCTTTAGTTGCCCTGATGGTTGCCAGTTTTATCATCCACCCAGACATGGCACATGCTCCCGTGATAATTATAGGTTTTATACTTTTTTATAAACATATTCCAAATATTATTCGTCTGCTTAAGGGTGAAGAAAAAAGAGTAGTATGACCATTCATGTAGAAGATCTGAAATTTCAATGTATTCTTGGAATTTTGGATTTTGAGAGAACAACGCCTCAAGATGTAATTGTAAATCTTGATATAGAGTATGAATACGAAGGCAACTTTATAAACTATGTCGATGTTGTGCAAATCGTTAAAGATCTTATGAAAGAAAGTGAATTTTTACTTATTGAAGATGCACTGGAAAATATAAATTTAAAGTTAATCAAAGAATTCAACTCCATAAAAAATATCCGCTTAAAGATAACAAAACCCTCTATTTTAAAGGATTGTAAGGTGAGTGTAAGCAATCATTATGAATCTCAATCTTAAATATAAGTTAAAGTTTTATTAAAAAAAATTGAAATTTTCTTTAAATTAACCTAAAAATATGATATCATTCCGCCAAAATATTAACTCATAGGACACAATTAATGCGCATTCTTATTATAGAAGATGAAGTTACATTAAACAAAATGCTTGCTGAGGGGCTAAAAGAGTATGGTTACCAAAGCGATGTAGTAGAGACTCTTAAAGATGGAGAGTACTACCTGGATATCCGAAACTACGATTTAGTATTAATGGACTGGATGCTTCCTGATGGAGACAGCGTTAATATCATAGGCGACATTAAATCAAAAACTCCAAAAACTGTTGTCGTAGTTCTTTCGGCAAGAGATGATAATGAGAGCGAAATAGAAGCTCTAAAAAGCGGTGCGGATGATTATATAAGAAAACCGTTTGACTTTAATGTTCTGGTAGCTCGTCTTGAGGCTCGTCTTCGTTTTGGCGGCAGCAATATTATCGAAATCGAAGATTTGATAATCAATCCTGAAGAAGAAAAAATTACATATAAAGACGTAGAGATAGAACTTAAAGGCAAACCTTTTGAAGTCCTTACTCACTTGGCACGTCACCGTGATCAAATCGTCTCAAAAGAACAGTTGCTTGATGCAATCTGGGAAGAACCTGAACTTGTAACTCCAAACGTAATTGAAGTTGCTATAAATCAGATTAGACAAAAAATGGACAAACCTTTAAATATAACGACGATTGAGACTGTTCGTCGCCGCGGTTACCGTTTCTGTTTTCCTAAAGAGATAAATTAATTATTTTGAATGTAAAAAGGAGTCTCTCCTTTTTACTCCATTTCATCATTAGACACTCATTTTTGAAAATTTATTTTTAAATAAAATTGGCTACAATTACATACTTTTGTTTTTAAATAGGTAAAGAAATGTTCTCAAAAAGCAGTATTAGACAGAGTTTTTTAATTCAACTTATCTTTGCCTCCGCATCGCTTATATTTATATTTTCATCTCTTTTATACTTCTATATTCAAAGTTCTATCATTGAAGAGAAACACCAAGAACTTCTTGACTATGCAAAAAATGTAGCAAGCAACGAGTCTATCTATGGTGCTGAAATGCCTACTCCTGAAGCTTATTTAGGACTAAGTATAGAAATAGTGCATCTTAAGAAAGCACATCTTGATATAGATCTTTACGAGATGACAAAAAATAAAAAATCTTATTTGACACTTATTTATCCGTTTAATTTAGATGATCTTAGTTACCTAAAAATCACTAAAGAGATAACTTCTACAAAAATACTCCTTGATAAAATTTTGAACTATCTTTTTATTATAAATATTGCAGGCTTTTTACTTGTAATCATCTATGCAATCGGACTATCTAAGATGCTTGTATCCCCAGTTAAGACGCTAAGCAACAAGCTCTCAAATATGAATGAGCATCTTATGCGTCCCATAATCGTTGAAGAATTACCTGAAGAGTTTGAACCCCTTGGGACAACAATAAACCATCTAATTGCAAGAATACAGAACTTTGTAAAATATCAAAAAGAGCTCTTTATCGGAACGGCACATGAGCTAAAAACTCCGCTAGCAGTTATAAAACTTAAAAATCAAGTAACACTTATAAAAAAACGCTCTGCAGAGGAGTATATAGATGCTCTTAATGTAACAAATAAAACTATAGATGAGATGAATATAATCGTCTCAAATATTCTAAATATCGGTCGTCAAGAGGGAGCACAACTTGAAAAACCACAAGAAGTGGATGTTATAGAAATTCTTCATCAAAAAGCCGATGATTTTAGGCTTTTAGCCGAAAACGAGGGCAAAACACTTCACATGTATTTTGAACCAAACGGATATATGGCATTTCTCCAAATAAGCCTTCTAAATCAAATCGTTCAAAATTTCTTGCAAAATGCACTAAAATTTACTCCAAAAGATAAAAGCGTGACACTTAGAAGTTCACTAAACAGCCATGGATTGTTAATAGAAGTAATAGATGAGGGGTGTGGAATCGATGAAAGTTCAGATCTCTTTGCACCGTTTAAGAGAGAAGGAAATAAGCCGGGAGTCGGTCTTGGACTTTTTTTAGCAAAAAGTGCGGCTGATGCACTCGGTGCTAAAATAAGCATTAAAAACAGAACGGACGGGGTTGCGGGAACAGTATCGAGTTTAAACCTAAATTCAAAACTCTCATGTATTCTTCCTATAAACAAAAAATAGCAAAATTTAAAAAATAATAAAGCTTTATTTCGATATAAATCGTGCACATGAAAATATATCAAAAAATATATTTAAATTGGACTATAACTATAAGGTATTTTAATGGCTTTAATAATAAATGATGAGTGTATTGCGTGTGATGCGTGCCGCGAAGAGTGCCCTACTATGGCTATTGAAGAGGGAGATCATATCTACTTCATAGATCCAGATCGTTGTACAGAGTGTGTAGGAGTTTATGATGAGCCTGCATGTGTATCTGTTTGTCCTGTTGATTGTATCATTCCGGATAAAGATAATATCGAATCGATTGCGGAACTTCAATTTAAATATAAACAACTCCAAGATGAAGAGTAAAAAGCATTAGATGTCAAAAAGAGTAGCAGTCATAGACATCGGTTCTAACTCTGTTAGAATGGTGGTCTATGAAAAGAGTTCTCGGTTTGCATTTCATATTTTGCATGAAGCAAAAAGCAGGGTTCGACTCTCTCAAAATGCCTACCAAAACAGTGGTATTCTTCAAGAAATTCCTATGCAAAGAGCTTTTGATGTGTTGGAGAACTTCTCATCCATAATTTCTTCTTTTAAAGCTAGAAAAGTCTTATGTGTTGCGACTTCCGCACTCAGAGACGCACCAAATAAAAAAGATTTTATAAACAGAGTTAAAAATTCTCTGGATCTACAAATAAAAGTGATTGACGGTCAAAGAGAGGCTTATCTTGGTGCAATTGCCTGTGCAAACCTTTTACCAAACCTAAAAAATGCTCTAAGTGTCGATATTGGCGGAGGTTCAACTGAATTTTCACTTATAGACAACAAAGAGATTGGTTTAAATATATCTCTAAATCTCGGAACAGTACGATTAAAAGAGCTCTTTTTTGACAACAATGATATAGATGGTGCAAAAAAATATATTGATGAGCAATTAACGCAACTAGATATAACTGATCCTGAGACGATTATAGGTATCGGCGGCTCATTTAGAGCAATATCCAATGCGATTTTAAATAACGATAACTACCCTTTACAAAAACTTCATGCTTACGAGCCAAACTATGATGAATTTACACAATTTTTGAAAAAAATATTAGTTTCTGATGAAGATGAATTAAAAAAATTAGGCATTAAAAATAATAGATTGGATATTATAAAACCCGGAGCATTAATACTTCTTAGGGTTTTTAAAAAATTCAAAGTAAAAAATCTTATCACAAGCGGTGTAGGTGTGAGAGAGGGAGTTTTTTTAGCAGATCTGCTTAGAACTTCTAGAGATAGATTTCCTCCAAACTATAACACTTCTATGCGCTATATACTTGATTCGCATGTAGATAATATTACCTATGCAAACCAGTTATGCAAGGTCGCAAAAGAGCTCTTCGACTTAACCCACCAAACGCTCGGGATTGATAAAAAACATAGATATGAACTAGCAATCGCCGCAAAACTCTACATAAGCGGAAGTTCTATCCACTACTATTCGCTCAACAGACACAGTTACTATCTTATAGAGGATGCACTGGAGTTTGGCTTTACGCATAAAGAGATTATTCTTATCGCAACACTTGCAAGATATGCAAAAAGAAAACTTCCATCATCAGAGCATGTAGATAAATTTAGAGATCTTCTTCCTGAAATCAAGCAACTAAATGCTCTTAGTTATCTTCTCTCACTTAGCGTTGCACTGCTTTCTCATCAGCCTAGAAATATTGATTTTACGCTTAGTTTTGAAGAGTCTGAGTTAAAAATAGAATCTAAAAACAGTCTCTATTTAGCAAAAGAGAGTATAGAAAAATTAGAAATTCTAAAGAACAACGCTATTAATATCTCATTTTATAATATATAATTTACTCCCTTTTTATCCCTATGGTACGCTTTTTGCTGTATTTAATGTTAATAGCTAAAAAGGTCTTTGTTCATGCACAAAATTTTACTTTTTTTAATCATCTCTTTAACAACCATATATGCTGCATATAACCCTTTTTTCAATGACCAAAAAGCCCAAAAACCTAAAGTGCAGGAAAATGCAACAGTTATACAACCAAGCAACGCACCGATAAGACAAAATGCAAAAATAGGCTATTTTGGCTTTATAGAGAGCAAAAAAGGCAAATTTGCCCTTGTCAGTTTTGAGAAAAAAAATATAGTCGTAACTCAAAACGACTCGCTCTATCTTGATGAACAAATTTTTAAAGTGATAAATATTACCAGCAACTACATACTCTTAAACGACAGATATAACAGACCTCAAAGTATCTATTTTAGTTCTGAGACAGAGGAGCATAAAAAATGATAAAGCTATTTTACCCTCTGCTTTTTTCAATAATCACTTTTACAATTCTTGGATGTTCAAACGAATATAAAGAGGAGCTTTTAAAAGAGGAGTTAAGAGAGGATTTAAACAGCTCTAAAAATCCATTGCTTAGCAAGTCAAAGATAGAGACTCTTGAAGTTGATGCTGAGCATTTTAAAATATTGCAAGCAGATATTCCCGACAAAGAGCAGATAAAACAGGTAAAAATTCTCGGCGCAAAACTCGATGATGTTATTGCTCTTATCACCGAAGCAACAGATGAGGATATCATATTTCAACTCCAATCAGACAACATCAACAACTCTGCACAATACGGAAATAATTTAGCAAATATTAATGCCACAAACACTACAAGAACAAATATCAATAACAACACAAACAATTCAAATGAAAACTACGATGAGACACAGATTCGTGAGTCAAAGGTTTATGTCTCCGCTTCAAATATCGGATTTGGCAGATTATTAAAAAAAGCAGTCGGTGATAAGCTTAGCATCCGATATGACGATGAGACATACTATCTTGGGTATATGAAAACCGTAACACTTAAAATCCCATCACTAAGCGGTCTTGCAGATAAGCTAAAAAAGACTCTTGAGACAATCGGAGCTATAAATGTAGTGCATGATTCCATCTCCTCTTCGGTTACCTTTTCTGCAAGAGAAAAAGAGTATGCGGACATTATGAACTACTTGGAGATACTGAGAAACAACCTATATGTTATCGAGTATGACATCGCAATTTACAATGTGGAGTTAACGGACAACTATACTCTTGGAATAAACTGGAATCTCATACCAACCTCTACAAAAGAGATTGGCGTTACATCCAAAACAACGTCCGCATTCGGCTCAGTCGGAGCAACGAGCACAACGGCAAGTTTAGGTGCAGTCTTCAACACAGTTGACATGTCCGGTACGCTTATCGCTGAAGCTCTAACGCAGTTTGGCAAGGTTGAGAGTATTCAAAGACCTAGACTCTTAGGTATCGCAGGAACTGATGTAACGCTTATAGACGGTCTTGACGAGCCTTATATCAAAGAGCTAAAAACTACAACTGTCGGCGATAGCGGAGCACAAACCTCTACCGTAAGTGCTTCGGCACTAAGCGGTATCAGAGTCACGCTAAACTCAAACATTATGGACGGAACAGTTCTTACCGATATCTCACTTGAAATCAACGATATCATTGGATACAGCAATTTTGAAGTGGACAAGGTATCTTACACGCAGCCTAGAGTACATACAAAAAACATCAAAAGCAACATGCGTGTGCAACCCGGAGTGCCTATCGTAATATCGGGTTTATTTAGAAACAAGATGGACAAAGGGTATAAAGGAATACCGGGAGTTGCAAAAACAGAAGCAAGACTTCTTGGCGGAACAGAGTATGAGGGCGGCAAAAAGACAGAGATGGTAATCATAGTAACCCCTAGAGTTATCAAGTATGTAATGAAGTGATGGGCTAAATGGCAATTTTTACGGCAGGATGCATTGAATCGACAAGTAACAGCAAGAAAATTCGCGACAATGTTTATGCGCTTGCAAAACATGATCTAGACTCTCCTGCTATGAAAATATCGGTTAGAAAATCCTCTACATGTATAAATTTTATTGCGTTTCTTCCAAAAGATAAAATCAAACAGGAAAATATTTTAAAAAAAGTTTCCGAATGTGATGAAAAAACCGTAATTATCTTTGAACTTGATTATAAACATGTAGGCGTAGTTTGCGAATACGGACGAATCATAGACTATATCTTAGACAAACCAAAAGAGTTTGCACAAGAGAGAGGTTATGAAACTCATTTTGTAGACAATGCAAACGGTGTAAAGCTTGTTTTTTTTAACCTTGACGAAAACAGCCGCAGAGCCAAAGCCGGTTTTATCTCACTCGGTTTTACCATCTTACTTACATCGAGCATATTTTACAGCGGTTTTTACTACATGCAAGACACAGACATAAACAAAGGGAACAAAGAGCTGCTTGAGCAAGAGTACAAAAGCATAGTTAAAAACGAGTTTGAAAAGTCTGAAAAAATCGTGCAAAAAGTTGATGTAGTAAATATTCTTGAAGATATTGAACGCCTTACACAAGCTACAAATGCAACGCTTCAACAAGTAAAATATAGTGGAAAAAACATTTGCGTCGAAGTAAAAACACTTCAGATAGAACCTTTTATATCACTGCTTCCGCCAAAGGCTACTATCAAGAAAAGCGATAAAATAAACAAAACTGTGCACTACTGCTATGAAACAATATAATCTCTCAATTCTTCTTATCCTTATACTCTTAACCATAAGCGTATCGAGCTACTTTTTCTACCTTGATATCATCTACAAAGATAAGCTGGTAAAGAATGATGTAGAGTCACTCTATGATCTCAAACGAATTGCAGGAAAGCCGATCGTTGTTTTTGCAAATGAGCAAGAGATAGAGGAAAAAGCATTCGACTACAACCAAATCATACAAGAGCTAAATATTGATGCTATTGCAGAGCCGCAAAAAGAGACTATCATCATCCGAGGTGAAATCCATAACACCTTTTCATACATACTGCTTAAGAGGTTGCTAGATATTATAAAAAACGATGAAGTAAATCTTATCAGTACATGTGTGGGGATGGATTGCACGGATAATGATTATGGATTTTTGATAGAAATTAAGCCATATTTGCTAAAGTTAAAATAGAAAAATCCGATATACGACTTAGCTTGTATAAAAAGGATAGAAAATGGTACATGGAAGTAGTGTAAACAGAGGTTTTAAAGGGATGAGAAAGGGTATCTCACTTATTGAGATGTTAGTAGCGATAGTACTTTTTGGGGTTCTTGCCGCTATGAGTTTTAAGTATATTAAAACTTTTTATGATACAGATGTAGCCACAAAACAAGCTCGTATCGGAGCTTTGATCGAACAAGGTACACAATTGACAAATGCGTATGATCTTTACACAATGAAATATGGTGCTGCTCCTGCAACTTTAGCAATCTTAAGTGATCCTGCGGTTAAAATTTTAACACAGACACCCACAACCATTGAAGAGATTGGAACGGCAGGGACTGGGTGGCAGTATTCTCAAGTAGCAAATTTAACAAGTGGAGGACTTGGTGCAGTAGCGGGTGGAACAGATGTGGTCTATTATTTTGATTTAGCTTCTACTAATGATGATGCGGAATATTGTGCGGTTGTTAACAATATGGCTGATGGTACAACTTCTTTAGTTGCTACATCTGCAACAACATTTGTAAGTACTACATATTTTAAAACTGGCAGCTATGCAAATTTTCACTGTGTCGGTACAGGTGCTCTTGGTGCCGCACCATATAGAATATTTTTTATAAAATAATTTTCCTTTGAAAAAAGCATTCTCTCTTATAGAGTTGCTTTTAGTCATAACGCTTATTGGCGTTATGGCTATTCTCTCTTTCTCTTACTTAAATATCACGACACTCTCAAAACAAAACATAAAAACAGAGTTTCAATCACACTTAAATATTATTACGGCTACTATTTTGCAGTGTAAAAATCTTAGTAACACTATGCCTACTCAGGCAGGAGAAGTATTGGCAAGCGAAACACTCTTAAATACTCTTACATGTAACACATCTCCGACATATCAAATTGATGGCGGACATGGAAGTTTTATACCGCCGCCGCTGCTCAATTTTACCGCTTATAAAGCAACGCAAGTCGGTGAAGCCTTCTATTTCACGACCACTACACCGCTAGCATCTGCAAATTATGAAGTTTTACAAGAGCTGCAAAATAGCTATTCGGCAAATCAATACTCTCTTACGGACAATGGCACGACAGCAACGCTAAACTTTTATCTCTCTCGTTAAATATAATGGTATAATTTTTTTAAAAAAGAAATATGAAATTAGAAAAAATTTTAACGCCAAAACAGCTAGAGATCTGCAAAAAAGAGAAGTACTACTATCAGCAGGTCGGTATCAAAAAAAATATTGTGCAAATTGCCATAGAGCATAACTTTATTCAAAAAAAAGAGAAACCATCCTCCTATAGCCTTGAAATCATAAAAAAATATGAGATTGTTATCATCAAAGAGGATGAGAAAAGTTTTTATATAGAGTGCAAAGAGCTGCTCGGTCCAAAACGTCTAAGCGAACTTCAAACACAACTTGGAAAAAATATTATCCAAAAAGCAATTCCGGTGCGAGAGTTTACACAAAAGTTCAATGAGCTTCTAACCATAGACCCTGATGCCATAGAGAAGAGAATCAAGCAGTTTAACGGCTTTGACGCTGATGATGAAGAAGTATTATCGCTCTTTGAGATGATTTTAAACCACGGCATTAAAAACGGTGTAAGCGATATACATATAAATGCATACGAAAATTTCTCTTGGCTGAGATACAGAATAAACGGCAAAGTTCAGGCAAAATATCTTCTAAACTTAGAGTTATCGCAAAGATTTTCACTAATCATCAAAGAGAAATCAAACATCGATTTAGTAAATGTACAAACACCTCAAAGCGGCGGTTTTACGCTGGAATTTCAAGAAGCAAAAGTAGATTTTCGTATTGAAATAGGTCCATCAAACTTTGGTGAAAATATAGTAATCCGTATTTTGGACAAATCAAGCAACCTTAAATCACTAGAACAGCTTTTTCCTACGCACCACCCGATGCATGAACACCTTTTTCGCTTTGTAAATCTAAAGAACGGGTTTTTTCTCACGGTCGGACCGACGGGAAGCGGTAAAACAACAACTCTAAATGCCATCATCTCGCAAAGAGACAGACTTCATGAGATTATCTACACCATTGAAGACCCGATTGAGTACAAGATAGATTTTGTTACTCAGTTTCAAGTCAATGAAGATATAGGTTTTACATTTTCAAGTGCCATAAAATCGGTTATGCGTCAAGATCCGGATGTTATCGTCATCGGTGAAATGCGTGACAAGGAGAGTATTTCAACTGCACTAAAAGCGGCACACAGCGGACACATGGTCTACTCTACTCTTCACACCACAAACGCCTACATGGCACTTGAAAGAATTCGAGATGAGGGCGGAGATCTTTTTATCTTGGCATACTCTCTCAGCGGTGTTATCGCTCAAAGACTAGTTCCAAAACTTTGTGAGTGCAAAACAGCGGCGGCAAATGAGAGCGGAAAAAACTATTTCAAATCAAACAAAACCGGCTATCAAAAAAGAGGCTGCATAAAATGTAACTTTAGCGGCTACTCAGGACGGATACTTCTAACCGATATGGTTTTCATTCCATCGGATATGAAGACACGCTACAGCTTCTACATGGCGCTTAAAAACAGCAGTGTACTGAAGGCTTGGGATAAGCTCATCACATTTAGTTACTACGAATCGGCTAAATATCTTTTTGAGCAGGGTTTATGCGACTATGATACTTTGACGCTAGAGCTTCTATCACTAGGTTATATGGATGAAAATTAATCTCTATGCGATGTTAAAAACATTGCATTTTACGCTGCAAAACGGGAAAAGTTTGTCAAGCGGAATGCAGCTTCTCGCAAGCAGCGCGGAGACAAAAAAAGAGAAAATTATCTACCAAAAGATATATAATGACCTAAAAGAGGGAAGTACATTTTCTGCAGCTCTTAAAAAAAACCGCCTCGGTTCGCTGGATGTTTTACAGTTTATATCCATTGCGGAAAAAGGGGTCAGCTTTAGGATTGCTCTTGGGAAAATCATCGCCTATTTAGAGATGAAAGACCTTTATGAGAGAGAATCAAACGAAAAAACGAACATACCCTTTTTCTACCTCTTTATATCCTCCATTATAGTTATCGCCGTAAAGTTTTTTGCCATTCCATACCAGATGCAAGAGGCACAAAAATACAGCAAAGAGATTTTAGCTATGATTGATACTCATCTTGGTGTCGCTCAGCTTATGAGCGATACGCTTTTTCTATCTCTAGTCGTGGTCGCATTTTACTTTATAGTTTTGTTAACCGCCCTCTTTAGCCACTCTTTTCTTATTCAAGGCATTGCCAAACATGTAGCGCTTCTTCTTCCTTTTTCATCTAAAATCATCGTAAAATTTGAAAAGTTTATGCTCTTTAATATGCTTGGAGAGATGCTTCAAAGCGGCATATCCTATAAAAAAGCTCTAAACTCGGCTATTTTGACAATATCTGTTATAAAATTTAAAAAGGCTCTTCGAGAGACTCTTGATAGCATAAAAAATGACGGAAAATTTATATTTCACTCTAGCTTATATGACGGTGTTGAAAAAGGACTGCTGCTTGGAGCCGGAACATCGATGCAGGTGGGAACTATCATGAGCGAGATCAGCAGCCGTGCAAAAACCGAAGCACTTATGCTCACTACAAAGTTTTTCCGTCTTGTTACTATGACGTCAATATTTATGATGGCATTTGCTGTATTTATCGAGTTTTATACGGTTGTTTTAACTCAGATTATTATACAAAAAGGTCTTATTGATATGACTCGCGGAAGCGGAGCTTTTTGATGAGAAGAGGATATCTTTTAGCGGAGGCGATGATTGCGGTTATTATCGCAGGTATTGTTGCAGCAATTTTCACAACCATGAACTACTACACACATCTGCAGTCAAATACTCTTAAAGGGCAAAACTCAAAAACTATCCTAGAGGTTATTAGAAGCCGTCTTCTTCACACTGCCAAAGATGCTGATAATGATTCATACTTTGAGCTATTAAAAGAAGAAGCAGATAACACCTTGCCTGTCAATATAGGCTTAGGAGTGGATGCTTGGGGAAAAAGAGTTTTCTACTCAACCATAGATTTGGGTTCTGCAAATGCCGATGCATTATATGCCCAAAATATTATTTCCATCTCTCCAAATACAAATATTGCCGGCAGGCTTGTAAGTTCAGGTCAGGATATGATTCTTGATACGGATAAAGATGACAGCATAGCTCAGGGGGATGATATCATGCTTGAGATTGGGGTTGGAGAGTTAAATCACTTCAAACTCTACGGCTCATCAGAGATAACGACGCAAACACGTGGCTATAACAGCGCAATAGTATCGGCTACAGAACCTCTTGCTCCGATTAACGGAGCGCTTTGGTTTGACACTGCTGTTTCAAAACTAAAAATGTATAACTCGACTACATCTACATGGACTCAGATTAATTAAAATCGCTGTCCCATCGTAAACTCAAACACGGCAGTTTTGTCACCCGCTTCTTCTGCTAGAGGTTTTGAGAACATCAACTGAATCGGTCCAACAGGAGAGAACCACTCCAGTCCTGCACCAAATCCGCCGCGAGATAGGTTTTCTATGTTAAAACCATCCTCTGCTTTTTCTGTTGTTCCGATATAACCCCAGTCAAGATATGTAACTAGACGCATCTTTGCCTTTGGAACAAGAGGAAAACTTAGCTCAAAGCTGTTTGTTGCACTATATTCGCCCCCGTATCTTCTTACTCCATCATCGGCTGTCGCATCATCCTTAGTTTTTGGAGAGAGAGAGTACGATTCATATCCTCTAACACTTCCTATGCCACCCATGTAAAATCTCTCGGCAACAGGAAGAAAATCAAGCTCTTTTACATAGTTAAACTTTGCTTTATATCTTGCAATAAGGTCAAAATTTACATACTCTTCAAGCCCTTTAAATGCAGAAAAATTTGTTCTGCCTTTTATAAAACTTGCATCTGCTCCGATTCCCGCATTTTCAATACTTTGGCTGAGTATAAATCCATTTCTTGGCATATAAAAGTCATCCGTATTGTCATATTTTGCACTTACCGTAACAGAGCTTTTTGCGTAATTTTGAAAATATGGATCATTTATATACGCAGAATCTTCTTCAAATTCATAGCTGTTTTTTGAAAATCCATATCCTATATGTCCGCTGATGTATCTCGTAAATTTATGACCGACTCCAAAATTCAGTCCATCAGATAAAACTGTATAGTCGTTGTACTCATACTCAGATGTGTAAACAGAGAAGTTACCGCTAAAATCACTATCGTTTAGTCTTGGATTTGATATGCTAAATGAGTAGTTAGACGTTAATTCAGAACGCTCCGCCTTTATACCGACATCAATACCGGATCCCCAAATATTTCTATCATCAACGGCAACACTTATAAGAATTCCGCCGTAGCTTCCGTAACCACCGCCTAGTTGAATGTTCCCGGTAGGAGCTTCTTTAACCTTAACTATAAGATCCATTGTTTTATTGTCTATTCTCTTCTCTTCTATCGTATTTCCATCAAAAAAGCCGAGTCGACCGAGTGCATTTCTTGAATCTGTCAAATCTGTTAACGAGTACATGTCATTTGGACCAAGATATAACTCTCTTCTTATTATTCTATCGAGTGTTCTGCTGTTTCCAGAGATGATTACGTTTCTAATTTTGACTTTATCACCGGGTATAATTTTAAAAACTACTTCAACCGTTTGTTTATCTTTATCTTTTTTAAGATCCGGAACAACCTCAACAAACGCATAACTCAAGTCTGCAATAAGAGTTTTGATTCTTTGTGCATCTTCACGAAAGGTTTTAATATTAAAGGGCTTTGCTATCTGAAGTTTTATCAGCTCTTTAATAAGAGCGTCATCCACCACATTTTTAGTCTGATTTATACTTATGCCGCTTACGCTGTAAACTGCGCCCTCTTCTATCTGGTAGCTCATATCTGCGGTATAGTTGTCAAAATTTACTTTTGAAAAAGGTTCTTTTACATCAATATCCAAATATCCATACTGCATGTAAACATCTCGCATTCTAAGGTGATCGTATGCCAAATCTGCGACTCGCATTTTTCCATCATTTCTGCCCCAGAGCCATCCCATAAACTCTCGCTCTTTGTTTGCTATAACCTCTTCAAATTCATCGATATCAATATTTTTCATACCGCTATAAGTAAGATCTTCAATGACTATCTCTTCACCCTCATTTACCAAAAAAGTAACCATTACGCTTCCGTTTTCAAGACGTTCTTCTTGAATCTCAACAACGCTGTCAATCTTTGCTTCTTGATTTATCGCTTCTATAATTCTTTTTTTTGCGGCTTCAAGTTTTTTCTCATCATAAAGAGAACCTACTTTGATCTGAAGTATGCTGTTTCGCACATCACTATCGTTCTCTTTCCATCCCTTTAACTCTATTTTTGAGATATGAGGTTTCTCTTTAAAATGGAATGTTAAAACTCCATCGTTATCGATATCAATCCAAATATCTTCAAAATAGCCCTGTTTATAATAGGCTTTTATTGATGCGTCAAGCATCTCTTCACTAACCGTATCGCCTGCTTCAAACTTAAGCATTCTAAGAGCTACGGATTCAGACATATGAACCATACCCTCATATTTTATAGATTTAATCGTATTTGCAAAAGAGTTTGCTGCTAGAAGAGATAAAAATAGCGGTAAAAATATTCTCATTAAGTGTCCAAGATTGTGAAATAAGCAGAGATTTTACCTTTTATGAGGTTAATATTAAGTTATAAAGAACTTAAATTTATTCATTCTTTTTTCAATAAACACTTTGCAATAGCATTTCAACAAACAAATTGCACTATTTATATTGAAAACTAGTTCACTAACTACAATATGTTATAATATGCATATGACATTAGCATACAACAATTTAGAGATCAGTATATTATCAACTGCAAAAGATCTGCTTAAATATTACTACTTAAATGATGAAAGATCTATGTGTGTGTCATACAGCGGTGGTAAAGATAGTACTGCTGTATTATATATAGTATGTGAAATACTACATGATCTACAAAAAGAAAATAGAAGTCTAGATAAAAAAATATATATTATAAATTCTAACACTTTGGCTGAACTACCTCCCCTGTTAAAACACTTAGAAAACTCTTTAGATATGATAAGATCTTACGCTTTAAAAAACAACTTACCTATAATGGTAGAAGAAGTTTTTCCTGAAACAAAAGATACATTAAATGTTCAACTTTTAGGTGTTGGAATGCCTCCTCCTTCCAATACTTTTAGATGGTGCACTGATAAATTAAAAGTCAATCCAATCGATAAGAAAATTAGAGTTCTATTCCCAGATGGAGAATTTATCTCTGTAATTGGTACTAGAAAAGATGAGAGTTTTAGTAGATCAGCAAGAATAGAAAAATTGTCGATTAAGGGTACAAATTTAAAAATTAATGATAGATATCCAAATGCTAGTAATCTTATGCCTATCGAGGATTGGACTACTAAAGATGTTTGGGAATATCTTTTCAAACAAACAAATAATCTAGTTAATATTGATTTTTTATGGAAACTTTATAGCGATGCTAGTGGCAAAGATGCCAATGAATGTTCTTTTGTTGCTGCAGGTGGCAAAGACATAGATGATGGCAAGCTAGGTTGTGGCGTGTCTCGTTTTGGTTGTTGGCAATGCTACATGGTAAGAGATACAGATAAAAGCCTTGACGGTCTTATGAATAGCGGTTATGAAAACATTGATTTATATAAAGAATATAGAGATTGGTATTGGAATCTAACTCAGCAAGGCTGGGAAAAAACAAGAGATCCATACAACCATAGAACGCAAGTAAAAGATCTATATAACAAAGGCGGAAAAGAGAATCCTAAATTTGGTATGACTATGCCTAAAGGTTTAAAGCTACAGATCAGAAAAAACTCATTTAAACGACTTTTAGAATTGCAAGATAAGTTAGATGAAGAGATTATTACACTTAACGAGATCATACTAATTCAAGAAAGATGGTTAGATGAAGGCGATATAACATTAACGGCATTTAGACATGCAAGAAAACACAATATTAAAATACCTACAGACGATAAAGTAAGAACATTAAGAACAATTGCTAAAAATGCTAAGAAATACTACAAACAAGATCTTTACGAGAAAGAGTTTAGTAGTAAATTCTCAGTTTTTACTCTTAAAAGGTTTGCAGTTCAGTACATAAAAGATCCAAAAAAAGTGGAAAGCAAATTCTTTCCATCAAAAGAAGAAGAAAAGCATATTAGAAAAGAATGGAAACAAAATAAAAAGGTAGAAATTTTTTCTTTATCTTTTATTTCATTATCATTTTATGTGTAAATATATTTAAAGTTAAAACTATATAATACCAATATTAACTGATTAGGAGTATTGATGATACTAAGTCCTGCAAAAAATGACAAATTTGATAAGTCAAATTCCTTTGAAGAGAAAGCAAAGGCTATTTTTGGAAAAGAAATAGGAGCTCCTATAGGATTAGCATATGAAAAATATCATAATGTTAATGTAAAAAAACATTTTTTAAAAGACTTTATTCTTTATAAATTTAGTCAGTGTAAAGAGTTATATGATAAGTATCTAGCAAATTGTGATATTTTTAAAGAAAAAGAGCTAAATGATCAAATATCTGTATATTATGATTTTTTATTGGAAAGAACACCTGATACTTGGCTACAAGAAGAATGTAGTTACAATGATAATGGTGATGTAGAAGATGAAAATGTTGAAATAGATAATAAAGAATATAACATCAATGATATTGATATTATGGCTCAAAATTTTACTGTTCAAGCTATTAAAAAGAAATATACTTATGAAGAAATTGATTTAAACCCTGATTTTCAAAGAAGTAAAATATGGACTTTAAAACAAAAAAGTTTACTTATTGAATCATTGCTCATCAACATTCCGATACCTGCATTTTATATTGATGCTAGAATATTTGGAAAATGGAATGTAATAGATGGCTTACAAAGATTAAGTACAATCATGGATTTTACAGAAGATGAATTTAAATTAACTAAAACTGAATATTTAGATTTATCTGGAAAAACTTTTAGTACTTTAGATAGAAAATACCAAAGACGAATTGAAGATTATGAATTGTCTTTTAATTTAGTAAAACCTGGTACGCCAGTTGAAATAGCTTTTAATATTTTTACTAGAATTAACACACTTGGAACTCCTTTAAGTGCACAAGAAATTAGACATGCTATGAATATGGGCACTGCTACTACTTTTTTAATGGACTTATCACAAACCCAAGAATTTATTAAAGCCATTACAGAAGAAAATCATAAATCATTATCAAAAAGAATGAATGATAGAGCACTTATTTTGCGATATTTGTCATTTGCAATGTTAGGATATGAAAAAAAATATGAAAATGATAAAGATGGGTATTCAAAAAATGATATGAATGCTTTTTTAATTAAAGGAATGAAAGCACTTAATGAATTGAGTTATGATAAGGATGAAGATAAAGAAAAATTAGATGCAATTAAAACTGAGTTTACTGAAAATATGCAAAAAGCTTATACAATATTTGGAGATAAATGTTTTCGAAAATTTTTTACATTACGTAACAAAAAGAAGTCTCCTATAAATATTCCATTATTTGAAACTATAACAGGAACTCTCTCTGTATATTCGTTTGATGATATTAATAGACATAAAGAAGAAATATTGATGGCATTTTTAGATCTATTTAATGAAAGAGATACAAATGAAAACATAGAAAACGGTAAATTTATAGATTGGATTACAACAGCTACAAACAATCCAGATAATGTAAAAAAAAGATTTGAAAAAGTACAAGAAATATTTAAAAGTATCATAGGATAATAATTATGAAACAACTATATGTAGAAAACTTTAAATGTATGGATTCTCAAAATATAAATTTTGAAAATCTTACGGTTTTAGCTGGTGAGAATGGTGCTGGAAAATCAACTGTTATACAAGTATTGTCAATTTTAAAACAGTCTTATGACATACATAAACATCCAATTAAAGAATTAAAATCACTATATTTAAATGATTATTATTGTGAATTAGGAACATTTAGAGATGTACTTTATTGTGAGTCAGGAATAGACAAAATTATATTTGGTTTTACTGATTTTGATGAAACGAAAATTTATTTTGAGTGCATAGAAGATAAAGAAAATACTAATAATCTTCTTATTAGTCATATTATAAACGGAAAAGAAAAAGAAAAAATAAATTTTGTTGATCGCCTAGTTTCTGATTTTGATTTTATAAGTGCTGATAGATTTGGACCTAAAACTTTTTATCATGTTGATGGTAATTTTTCTACTAATAAAGTAGGTAAGTTTGGAGAATATACTGGTCTGTTGCTTAGTAAATTAACTACAGATGATATATTTATAAATGATGTAAATGATGCCTTAAAATCTATTTTTGGATTTGTAGAAATTGTTGCTGATCATATAGATGGTGCTAATGTTTCAATATTGAAAATTACAAATTCAAAAACTAAAAGTTTAGGACATAAAAGTCCTGTTAACATGCCTTATGGTGTTAGCTATGTATTACCAATTATTGTAAGTTGTTTACTTAGACATCCTAAAAGAAATGAAAGAAAAGGTAAAGATTCAAGAATTATCGAAAATCCAATTATAGTCATTGAAAATCCTGAGGCGCATTTACATCCTGCTGCGCAATCAAAGTTAGGACTTTTTTTAGCAACAATGGCTTCAAATGGCATACAAATAATTTTAGAGACTCATAGTGATCATATAATTAATGGTATTAGAAAAGCTATTAAGAATAAAAATATATTGCATAAAAATGTTTTATTTAATTTTTTTGAAAGAGGAGAAGAAGTAGGTCAAAATACTATCAGAGAAATATATACTGATGAGAATGGTTTCTTATCAGCATGGCCAAAAGGCTTTTTTGATCAGTTTGAAAATGACTTAATGGATCTCATGTAATGTATTTATTTGTAAATCATTTTGCTTTTGAACAACCAAAAAGTGGTATAACTGACATGGATATATTTGAAGCACTTAATAACTTAGGTAATCTTTTTCTTGCTTTAAAAAAAAAGAATGTTGATCTAATAGTGCATAATACACTTTCTCAAACTTCTTTCAATGGTAGCTCAATTATAGAATATATAAAAAGGCTTGATGACATAACTCCTAAACAAGCCTTGATCACCTTAATGGGGAAAATCAAACCTATCTGTACTAATACGGACACATCTTTTGAGGCTTCTGATTCCATTGCCTTTGGTAATTGTTTAGAAGAAACAGAAAAAATAGATATTTCCTATACTTTCTTATCATGTGCTATGTTTCACCTTAATCCTATTTTAACTATTAATAATTTATGTGGTAAACCTCAATTTCTAAATGATACAATTAAAATTATTTGTGATGAAGATAAAGAACATATCCTTGATAACTATAAATTAATGCCATATGAAGATGTAATAAAAAAAATTGAGCAATTTCAAAAAAAGAAATCATTGGATAAATATAATTCAATAAATAATTGGGATGATTACAAGGACTTCGTAAATACACATTTTAAGTTCAGCAAAATTACTGATCACTGCATCAAAGAATTAAAAAGTAGATATGGGTACAGCAATAGTTATTCAGATGATTTTAAAAACAAAGTATTAAGAATAAATGAATTTATAGAACGAGAAGGTGGAAATCCTAAAGCTATAGATTTTGCAAAATTAAGTAAAAAACATTATTCTCCTGAGTCTTCAACTCGATATTCAGATCTTAAAAAAAGTCATTCAGGAATATTAAATTTTAGTAATATACAAGTAGATTTAAATTGGCATACTTGGGTTCAAGATTGTAGAATGTATTTTGAAAGAGAGGATGACCATGTATGTTATGTACACTATGAAAAGAAAATTACTTAGATAACATCCTAAGATCTAGTGTTTTTTAGTGATATCAACATTATATAAAGATAATTTAAATATCTAATATACTTGAGTATGAAAATCTAGATATGACTTTAAAAATACATACTCATTTTATGCCACGAAAAAATAAAATAAGTATAGACTTTTTTGAGAAATGATACAAAAATGGTACAAATAATAATTTAATAACGTAATTTACGTATTTTGTCTTTACTATCAAGTAAAATTTGTATAATTTAGCAAAATAAATAAATTTAAAGAATTGAGATGAATGTAGCAATAGTAGGATTAGGTCTTATGGGGGGTTCGCTTGCCATAAGTTTAAAAAAATTGGATTTTATAGATAGTATTGTAGGAAGCGACCACAATAAGATTCATCAGCAAGAGGCTATGGAACTTGGTTTGGTTGATAAAATAGTGGATTTTAGCGAAGTTAAAAACTATGATGTGATTTTTCTTGCCATTCCAGTAGATGGCGTAATATCGGCACTTGGTAATCTAAGAGACGTAAAAGAGGGGACGACTATTATTGATTTGGGAAGTACCAAATCAAAAATCATCTCATCAGTTCCACCAGAGATACGAAAAAACTTTGTAGCAGCTCATCCCATGACGGGAACTGAAAATTTCGGTCCAAAAGCGGCGATTGATAATTTATATAAAGATAATGTTGTAGTTTTATGTGATATAGAAAACAGTGGAGAACTGCAGGCAAGCGTTGCAAAAAAAATCTTTAAAGCTCTTGAGATGAAAAAACATTTTATGCCTGCAAATCAACATGACAGACATGCGGCATTTATATCACATATGCCTCATGCCATCTCTTATGCTCTGGCAAACACCGTTATGCATCAAGAGAACAAACACAATATTTTAGCTCTAGCTGCCGGAGGATTTCGCTCTATGAGCCGTCTGGCAAAAAGTTCTGCAAATATGTGGGAAGATATATTTAGACAAAACCGAGGCAATCTTCTTGAAGCAATAGAACTGTTTGAAGATGAGTTAAAAGTTCTAAAAGGGTATATAGAAAATGAAGAGTGGGATAAAGTTCATAAAAACATAGAAGCCGGAAACAGGCTTCATGATGTGTTGGATTAGATTTTATATCTCTCTTTAATTTTACGGAGAATTTTTTTATCAAGTTCTATATTTTGATTTGAGTAGATATTTTTCTCTAAAGTCTCAATCATAGCTTTAACTTCTTCATCATCTCTAAAGGAAAGAAGTTTCATAAGAAGAGTCTTCGGGTCTTTTATAGATCTCTTATCTTCTCTTTTAAAATTCTTCTTTTTCATAAAAAACATAATCAAAACTCCTAGTGCCAAACCGGACAAAAAGAGCGTAAGTGAAGCAAAAATGCCAATTTTAGGAGCTTTTAAATCTTCGCTTACCTCGCTTTGTGTCTCATGCTTTTTTATATTTAAAACCTCTTGCGGCTTGGCATTTTTTACCTTTATGGATATCTCTTTGGTTGAAGCGATTTTTGTCTCTTTAGTTTTAGGATCAAAATATTTTATAGAAAAAGATGGAATTACAAAATCTCTCTCAGAGACAAACGCTATCCTTTGGGTAAGCACATCTTTCTCAATCAAAATCTTTTCATCAAAAACTGCTACACCCTCTATGCTTGGTTTAAAACTTTTGATATCCTCTAAATTTCCATCACCTATAACATCAATAGTTACATTTAAAGGTTCGTTTGCATCTACTTCTTCTTTATCTGCGGTAGCACTTATTGTAAAATCACCTGCAATAATTATGCCTGATGGAAGCGGTTTCACATCAAAGGTTAATTCGTTTGAGAAGTAGCTCTTCCACTTAACAGTAGGGATCCATGTGCTAAAGCCATTAGCACCGCCGCTCCTTGAAGCTATCTGCATTTGAGCTTTTGTAGTTTTTAACTCCCCTGCTCTTTGCGGTGCCATTGTATAGACTATTTTTGTAATGCTCTCTTTTGCATCTTGATATCTCTGCGGCTGCGTCTCACTTTTTACCCAAAAACCTTTAAACTCTGGCGGCAAAAACTTGATATCAACCGCTTCTGAATCTCTTTTTTGTTTAAAAGTGAGCGTAAGTTCAAACGGTTCGCCGACAAAAAGTTCTTTTTTATCACTGCTTAGAGTCAATGTGAAATCAGCATCTTTTGTCATGCTCTGCAAAGCCACCTCAATCTCTAGCGGATTGCTTCTCTCTATTTTGCCGTCGATCTCAATCTCAACAGGTTCTATCTTACAGCTTTTTTGCGGCATAAATGTATAGTTCAAGGTAAAATTTTTACTCACGCTTCCGTTAATTATCTGCATATTTGTCTGGGTGCTTGTTGAAATCACATCACTCTCACACACTCTTTGAACATTCGGTCTTGTGACATCTTCTCCGGAAACAATCAAAGAGAGAGTAACCACGTCTCCGAGTTCTACTCTTTTCGCATCAACTTTGGCGACAACCCCTCCATAAAGTGCGAGTGAAGAGATAATCAGTAAAAATAGCAGTTTTAAAATAGTATTCAATTTTTTTCCTTTATATAAAATTCTCTACCATGGTTTCTCACCGTTAGGAGTAGATGCAGAGTTTGATTTTTCATCATTCAACTTGTAGAGATATGTGCTTGTTTGAGCACCTAACTGCTCTATCCATTTCTGCTGTTCTGCATCACTCATCTTCTCTTTCTCATCACTCTTTTGTGAATGTGTTTGTGAACCTTTTGTGCTGTTTTCATCTTTTTTATCTAACTCTTTTGTCTCATCTTTTTTTCTCTCCTCTTTGGAGTCACCGCTTCCTGATTTTTTCTTTTGCTCTTTTTGGTCGTTTGAATCATCGGACTTTTTCTCTTTATTCTCTTTAGTACTCTCATCTTTGCTTGAATCTTTTTTTTGACTGTCTTTTGAGTTATCACTCTTCTTTTTTTTATCTTGAGACTCTTTTTTCTCCTCTTTAGACTCTTCTTTAAGATTTTCTAAAAGTTTCTCAACCTCTTTGAGGTTTTCTCTTGTTGCATGATCTTCTGTGATGCTGAGAGATTTTTCATAAGACTCTTTTGCCTTTTGCAAACTACCTTGATTTCCCTCTTTGGCATAGGCATTTCCCAAATTTGACAGGTTTTTTGCCTTTGCCTCGTTATTTTCAAACGATACTTTATTGTAAGACTCTATTGCCTCTTTATATTTTTGCCCTTTATAGTAAGCATTTGCGGCATTAAAGTAAGCTTCCGGCTTTGCACTCTCATGTGCATACTTTTCATAGAGCTTTGCCGACTCTTCAAACTCTCCATTTTCATATGCCTCTTTTGCACTTTTGAGATCCATAAAATCAAGCATTCCGGCATCGGCATTTGGAGAGTTTAAAAAGAGACAAAAGAGCAGAAGCGGAGCTACGCTTCTCTTTATAGAACTTGTAGCGATAAGCAAAATAAAAAGTGCCGCTCCGAGAGGATAGTAAAAAAGAGGCGTATGTTTTTGGATTTCTGCACTTTTGAGCTCTTTTTTATCACTTATATTTGTTATCTCGCTCAGCATTGTTTTTATATCGGCTGAAGATGTCGTTGCTTCTATGTAGACACCTCCCGTTTTGGTTGAGAGATCGGCAATTTTTTCATTCAGTTTTGAGATGATGATATCACCGTTATGTTTTATAAATGTTCCGTCTTGAAGCTTGATGGGAGAGCCTTTTTGTGTTGCCATGCCTAAGATAAACACCGTAATATCGTGCTTTTTAGCCAGTTCTACTTCAGCATCAAAACTGCTCTTATCTCCGCCGTCGCTTAAGATGAGAAGATACTTTTTATCTCTTTTTTCATTCTCTTTAGAGACAACATTTAAAACAGATAAAAAATCCGTTCCTTTTTCGGTAATTGATGCCGTATTTAACTGGCGAATCAAAAATGCTACAGCCTTTGTATCAAAACTTAGAGGTGAGACAAGATAGGAGTTCTTTGCAAACGCAACAACACCGATTCGTTCATTTTGTGCCTCGCCTAAAAGCGTGAGCACTTTTTGTTTTGCAGCTTCAAGACGGTTTGGATATAGATCTGTTGCAAGCATGGAGTCTGATATATCAAGAGCGATTATAATATCTGCACTCTTTGCCTTAACTTCAACTTTACCCTCTTTTATAACAGGCTGTGCAAGAGCAATAATCATAAAAAAAGCCATAAGCAAAAAGAGCGCATTTCTGGCTTTAAGCGTCAGGGAGTTCGAACTCACACGAAGTTTATCCATAACTTCCTTGCTAAAGAAGTGCTCATGTGACTCTTTTTGCGTAAGCAAAAACCCAAAGAGAATAAACAGCGGAGGCAACATGTAATAGAGAAATTCAGGATGTAAAAAGCTCATGCATACCCTCTTTTATTTCTCAAATAGATATATAACATCAGAGCAAGAAGCGATACGAAAAGAGGAAACTGATAGTAGTATCTTGTGTAGCTTAAACTCTCATTCTCTATCTTCGACTTCTCCAGTGCATCGATTCTTGCATACACCTCTTTTAGCTCGCTTGCATTTGAAGCTCCAAAAGCGACTCCGCCGCTCTCATTTGCGATTTTTAACAGCACTTCTCTGTTGTACTCATGCGGCATTCCGATACCTATGGGATAAACTTTTATCCCCTCTTTTTTTGCCATCTCTATAGCAACATCAAGAGGGATTTTATCTACCTCAGGCGTGCTGTGCCCGTCTGTTAGCAAAATTGCCACTTTTGTTTTTGAGTTGCTCATCTTCAAAAGATTTACGCCCTGTGCGAGTGAGGTGTTGAGTGCCGTATATCTCCCTGCCATGCCGATATAGAGTTGTGAGACAATCTTGTTTAAAATATTCTCATCATACGTAAGCGGCGAAGCGATGAATGAAAAAGCTCCAAATACGACCAAACCTATATTGTCGTTTTCTCTTTGCGTTATAAAGTCGCTAACTATGCTCTTTACGACATCAAATCGGTTTAAATTTTCGTTAGATCTATCAAAACCTCTAGCCGTCATAGACTCAGAAGCGTCTAAAATAAGTGCTATCTCATAGCCGTCTTTTGGATCTAGCACATAAGTTTCATCTTTCACAGGCGACATGAGTGCTAAAATCATCATGACAATCCCAACCCACTTTAAGAAAAAAAGCAGTTTCGATGTTGAGATTGAATTCTTTAAAAACTCACCTGTATGAGGAAAGTAGATAGAAGAGAGCCTCATTTTACACATGAGAGCACAGAAGATAAAAAGAGTGATTAATAGTGCGACCTGCACAAACTCAAAGTAGACTCCGTCAAACATCCATCATACCCTTGTATAGCTCTATATAGCCTATAACCTCGCTATCAAACGAACTGACCTCTTTTTTATATTTGTATGCCTCGAGTCTGCCGAGCAAATTGTCATACATCTCTTTATGTCTTGGACTGTCATCTTTAAAAGTAGCACCGTAAAGCGTGATTGCGTAAGCGCTCTCTTTTGTGTTGCTTAAATCAAGCGAATTTAAAAGTTTAAAGTGCTCTTTTCTTCTGTTATATCGGTTTCGTTTTTTTAGCCACATGTAGAGAAGATAAGCAACTCCTGCAACCAAAACAAGGGCAAAAGAAGCAAAGCCTAAAAAGTAGTAGAGCGAATACTCTTCTATCTCAACTATCGGCTTTATGTCATGAAGCGGGATATCGTAACTTTGTGCCATCTATCTTCCCTCAAAAAGTCTGCGAAGTGCTACGCTTGGCGTTGCATCGGTATATACTTTTGTAAATCGTATGCCCTCTTTTCTCAAAACTTCAAATAGCTTATGGTCATGTGCAGCAACCTTTTGGCTATATGCCCTAACACTTGAATCATTAAAATCACCCTCCAAAACCGCTCCGCTCTGGGGGTCTACCAAAGATGCAAAACCCATACTTGGCGGATTTTCCTCAAGGTGGTCTCTTACTATAACAGAAATTACCTCATGTTTTTTTGCTAAAAGTCTAAAGTCCGGAATCTCAAAATAGTCGCCCACGATTAATATAAGGGATCTTCTCTTTAATCTTTTAAAAAGCGTATCTGCTATAAATTTAAAATCAACTTTTTTGTTTATGGCGTCAAAGTTTAAAATCTCTTCAACGCTTCTTTGAACGCTATGAAGTTTTTTGCTTGGCTTTGAGTGTGAAATCATCTCATCCGTAAAGATATATGAGCTAAGCAAATCTCCGTTTTTTAGCGTTGAATAACCCAAAAGCGCAGCCACCTCGGCAATGCTCTCTTGCTTGAATTTTTTAGATCCAAAATGAACGCTTCCGTTTAAAACAGAGACGACGACAACACTAAGTTCTCTCTCTTCACGAAATATTTTGATGTAGGGTCGCTGCATCTTAGCAGTGATATTCCAATCGATTTTGCGGATATCATCGCCTACCATGTACTCTCTAAGCTCGATAAAATCATACCCCTCGCCTTGAAAAATGGATGGATTGTTACCGACCATTTCGCTAAAGACTTGGCGTCTTGCACGAACTAAAATTTTCTGTAATTTACTCATAACCAAATACCTAGATTTACGGTATCGCTACGGTTTCTAACACTTTTTGTATAATCTCATCGGTTGTGATTCCCTCAGCCTCCGCCTCGTAAGTAAGAACTATACGGTGACGCATAAGCTCTTTTGCGATGTAAGCGATATCTACAGGTGTAACAAAATCTTTTCCTCTCATAAACGCCATCGCTTTGACCGCCTTAAACATATCGATACTCACACGAGGCGAAGCTCCGAACTGAATATAATCTTTTATCTCATCAAGTCCGTACTCGTTAGGGTTTCTTGTAGCATTGACAAGTTCTATCATATACTCTTCAACTTGAGGGTCTACATGTACGGCTTTTACGGCTTTTTTAAGCTCTGCTAAATCTTCATGTGTTATTACGCTATTTATTTTTTCAAAATTACCGCTTGATATGCGTCTTGCAATCTCAAGTTCTTGCTCTTTTGTGTTGTAATCGACAACAAGCTTTAACATAAATCTGTCAAGCTGAGCTTCAGGAAGCTGGTATACTCCCTCCTGCTCAACCGGATTTTGAGTTGCCATAACAAAAAAAGGAAGGTCTAGCTTAAAAGTCGTATCACCTAAAGTAACCTGTTTTTCCTGCATAACTTCAAGCAGAGCCGACTGCACCTTTGCCGGAGAGCGGTTAATCTCATCCGCCAATAGCAAATTTGTAAAAATTGGACCTTTTTTGATTTTAAAACTGTTGCTTTGCGGATCGTATATCTCAGCTCCTAAAATATCTGATGGAAGCAAGTCGGGAGTAAATTGTGCACGTTTGAAATTAAGCCCCAAACTTTGTGCAAGCGCATTTACAGTAGTTGTTTTTGCAAGCCCCGGAACACCCTCTATAAGAATATGCCCCTCACATAAAAGCGCAATGAGAAGAGCATCCAGCATCTTCTCCTGCCCTACAACAACTTTTGAAACCTCTTTTTTTATCAACTCTATTTTAGAAATCATGAACTTCAAACCTTATTTTATAAATTAATTTTTTATTCTCTAAAGTATAGCAAAACGGTGTTAATAGTTATAATTCTATACCCAAAACTTTGCTTATTCCCTCTTTTTTTATAATCTCGCCAAACTTAATTGCAACACTCTCTTTAGCTATCTCATACCCTTGTGTAGATTGTCCCGTAATATTGAATTTGCTACTTCCCATAACGGAATTTTTATAATCTTTCACCGTTATCTCTATTGCAGCTCTAGCAAGCGTAAATCCGTATGAAGAGGCTCTTTGGATATTTGATGTAACGACTATTTTAAAGTGCTTTTCTCCGTTGCTTTTTTTTATCTGCAGTTTTTTTGAACCAAGCCCCTCTTTTATGGAAGCTTCTAAATTTTTTGATGCTTCATCACACTCTATGCTAAATGAAATGTTTGAGAGTTCCCTCTCATAGCTACTATCTATCATCTGCATTTTATGAACATACTCTCTTGAGCTAAAACTCCCGTTTAACACATTCATAACGGTTAAGGTATTTGGAACATCCTCTAAATCCGCTTTTGCCATTTTATATACATGTAACTTCTGGAGTGCATGATGAACAGAGGCATCTTCTATCTTGCCATCTATTAGGGCAAACTTCCTATCAAGCTCATTTTTTAAACTCTCAAAGAGCTTCTGCTTATCAGATTTTATCAATACGATATATTTTTTAAAGCCTGCCTCTTGAGAGTTAAGGATTTCATAGTGGCTGATGCGGATTTTTTTGACATCGCTTTGAACCTCGTTTGAGACGGTTGAGTCGATACTGTTTTGCAAACCCTCTTTTACAACTTTTTTAGAGTTAAACTGTGATGCGATTGATACGCTTAGAGTCGAAGCCATCATGCTAAGAGCATTTGCAACGGCATCTTCCCTATCTTCGCCCTCGCCTGTTGCGTAAAGCGTTGTGGATGTAGTTTGCAAAGGGTTTGCATACCATGAGGGAAGCACTTTTTGTGGACGTAAATCTATCTCTTTTTTAGAAAAACAGCCTGAAAAAATCAAACTTCCAATGATTAAGAGAGTTAAAGAAAAAAATCTACCCATTATGACGTCTACTTTGACAGCTGTTCTTTGGCTCTGTTGTTTTTTTCAATTAAACCCTCAATTCTAATATATGCTTCACTAATCTCATCCACCGGCTTTACCATAAGCTCATCTGCTCTTTTATAATATTTTTGAGCAAGAGCATACTCTCCTTTAGCCTCTTTTATAACGCCTAGATTATAAAAAGGAACGTAGCTTTTCTGATTTGTAGCATCAATCAAGTCGATAAGAAACTGCTCAGCTTTATCAAGTCTATTTTGTTTTATATACTCCAAAGAAACCTCTAAAAGCTTCTCCTCTCTATCATTATATTTTATATCCTCTTTTTCCAGTAAAACGACTTCAAAGTGACGATAGTGCGGAAGCAACTTGCGTGTAAAACTATCCGCCATCGCATTTGCCAACTTTTGTGCCCCCGTCTCAGTGGAAGGAAGAGGATTGGAATCATCGCTACAGTGTGAATATTCTAGCGATTTATCCATAGTGTCGGCATAAATGATATCGCCTTTTGAGACATCTACCATGCGAACCTCCGAGGAGAGCGAAATGATTCTCTTTGTGCATCTTACATGATAAGGCATAAGCTCTTTGCACTTTTTATCGGCACATCTCAGACGAGTTTCAAAATAGTACGTATCGCTTGAGGAAGGTCTGCCTACACTCCCTGAGATAATCGCTTCTGCACCGAGCAGATTGCCTACTTCAACGGCGGCTGAGAGTTCTACAAGTCCACTGTTTTGTATCTTTTGCTCTGCTAATATTTTGTCAAAATCTTTTCTATTTATCATTGTAAAATAGTTTTTATTGTCAAATTTTTGGTTGGCAAGATTTGATTCTATTTTATCAGAGAGTCCGACTCTATCATGTTCAAACGGCACGACACTGAGCTTTTTTGTCAGTGCGGCACGGTCTACGGCTGCCGGTTCAAGAGCACGAATAGTGATTTTTTGAGAACAGCCGCTGCTAAAAATAAAAATAAATACTAATAGTAAAATTTTAAACATTTATAATCCTTTTTATTTTAACAGTCAGCATTTTAATCAATTATTGTTAATTCAAGTAGGAAGAAAGTTTATAAGAGATAAAAGTTTCTCTTTTTGATGCTATACAAGGCGGTGATAAAACCGCCTTATAAAAAATTAAAAAACTCCAGAAATAGATTTTACTAATGCACTCTCAAGAACCGGTTTTGCCTCTTCAAACTCAAGATTCATTTTGTTTGCAGTGCTAACAATACGAGTTCTGTATGTTTTCCACTCCACTTTTCCACCTTGAATATCCTGCTTTGTAGTAGTTGAACTGCCCTGAGCCAGATTTGCTTTTTGTGTTTGAGTAACTACTTCTCCCTCTAATGGTCGCTCACGAATCTGCAAATCCGTAACCATAACATATGCAATATCCTTAACTAATGCATCTCCTACAAAGCCCAAAGCAGCACCAGCCAAACCTACTCCAGCCATACTTTTATTGCTTCCACCTAATGCATAAGCAGTTCCTGCACCCAAAGCTGCACCTGTTACTCCAGCACCAAATCCTGAACCAAGATATGATTGTGACTCCCTAAGATCAGATTTACCTACTTTTAAAATATTTCCTTGAAGCATATATGTCGCTTCATTTGGATTATCGGTAACTTTATAGCCTCTATTTTTAAAAGATGCCGCTATACCATCTTTTATGTTTATCTCTTGATCGGATGTATTTCTGATATCAAAATAAACAATTCTCTTATCAGGTGCGACAGGCTCTAAAAATATAGTCTCAGACATTTTAGTTTGGACATCTAAATCTTTCTTTTTTATTGCCGTATCCATAGCACTACAGCCACCTAAACTAAAACCTAAAGCCACTATGCTTGTTATTGTCAATGACTTAAAAATACTACTAGTTTTTTTCATAAAAACCCTTTTTGTTTAAAATTAACAGTCACTGTATCAAAAAAATAATTTTATTATTTTATTAAAATTATAAATTGTCATAAAATAATTATTTTGTAACTTTTAGTAGCATCTTTGCACCGCTTAACGATACTATCTTTTTACTCTCAATATCCAAAATTATCTGCTCATATTTTTTAGAATCTCTTAGAGCCAGTAGAACCATCAACTCATTTAGAGATTTTGTTTCATCTATTTTTTTTCTAAACTCTTCCTCTGCGTTGAGCTTTACAACTCTCTTTTTTATCTCTATTTTTGCAACTAAAAAACCGGCTATAAAAGCAAAAATATAGTAAATGTAAGAGTAGTCAAACTTAAAAGAGTCATCCTCAACTTTATCAAGCAGCTCTTCTTTGCTAAATCCTTTTGCAACACTCACATCAATAGCATTTATCACCAAAACATCACTCTTTTGCTCTGCAAGATTAAAATACTCTATCCTTATTTCGGGAATTTTAAAATCAGCTTCACTGACAAAAGCAAATTTTTGGCTCCACTCTCCGCTCTCTCCGTTTTCGCTTAGCTCTATTTTTTGTACCACATCCCCAGCAAAAATCTTTACACTATCTATATTGAACTCCAACGGCTTTAAAGCTTCAAAATTTCCGTTTCCTTTTATAGCCACTTCTATATGATATGGTTCATGTGCTTTAACTTTTGGCTCATGTTTCTTAACTTCAATGCTAAAATTTCCTACTAGGGATTTGTCTGTCTCTTTTACATTCACCGATAGAGTTTCTAGTTTAAAACTCTCTTTTGCAAACTGCTCTTTTTGCATATTGTCTCTACCGATAACCGTATTTTCAATGGACTCTTTGGTTGTCTGTTTCATCTGGGCTTCAAAATCAAATTTTATCTCTCCCGCAACCTTTGCAAAAGCTACAAATTCATAGATATTTACTCTTTTTCCATCAACTATATTTTGGCTCTGTCTTAGATTTTTTAGAGTATATTTTTCATGTTCGCTTGCCGGATTAAAAACAATTGTCATAACTTCTGCACGGTCACTAAAACTGCAAATATACCTCAAATGTATCGGCTCATTTAGATAAGCGGTTGTTTTGTTTGAGGTCGCACTCCATGTATAAGCAGAAGCAAAAACCTCTACATGTAAAAAGATTAATATCGCTAAAAACACCCTACCAAGGTTTTTTCTCATCCACTCCCCTTTTGTTGATAAGCTCATACTGTTTTGAGCTTAGTTTTGCTTTGCCTTTATCTAGACTAACCTGATTTTCTACTTCTGCTTTTTTGCCCTTATCATCAGCTCCACTGCCTCCTGCAACATCCACTTTCATATTTGAACCCCCGCCCTCTTTTTGTTTTTTGGAGCTTTGTTCTTTCTTTGCTAAAGTCGATTTATCTTTTGCCTGTTGTTTCCCAGTGCTCATCTCTTTTTTCTCACCGACACCTTTTAAATGCTGCAAATTTTCATCAGCCTCTTTGGAGTAGATAAGCGTTAAAGACTTGATATACGCCTCTCTTGCCCTCTCAAACTCTTGAAGTCTAACCAGAGAGTTTGCGATATTGTAAAAAATTATAGATTTTGTCTGAACATCATTTGATTTTACCATTTCATAATTTTGAATCGCTTTTTCATACTCGCCGCTTCTATAAAAATGTGTCGCTTTGTTGAAAAACTCCATGTTTTGACTTGCACCGACATGTACGCCAAAAAGAAGCAAAAATGCCGCAACATACCTTTTTAACGTTGTAACGCTTACTAAAAACGTGACTATCGCCAAAGCTATAAAGTAGTAAAAAAGCTCTAAATTTCTCACTATAGTCGTTTTACTCTCCGAGTCTTTTGACTTTTGAGTATCAAGCGCATCAAGAAGTTCATCAAAATCTTTTGTGTAAACTCCGCCCGTAACATCTGAAATCTCTTTTATCGCACTATTTTCCCTGCTCACCACTATATCGCCAAGCTCATCTTTTAGCAACTCGCCGCCATCTAACCTCATAGTTCCGCCCATTGTTGAGGCAGTCATAAAGATATTTACTCTTAAGTTGTTTTTCTTTGCAAAATTTGCTTCCGCTTCATAGCCAAGCTCATCAGCACCGTCGCTAAAGAGCACTACGGTAGCTTTTTTTGAGTTTGACATTTTTCTAGCCAACTCCAATGCCGACATTACATTGCTGCCTTTTGTGATGATAAGCTTATCATCAAGAGAGGCAAAAAGATGCAGCAAAAGCTCTTTATCTTCAGTAAGGGGAGATAGAACAATAGCATTTGTAGTAAAGCCTAAAATGCCGAATCTGCTCTTTTGTTCTGCATCCACCAAATTTTTGAGTATCTCTTTTGCATAAGCCAATCGTGTCGGTTCAATATCGTTTGTCTGCATAGAATAGGATAAATCAACCCCGATTATCACATCGCTGAGTATCTGTTTTGATTCTATAGGTTCTTGTTCCATTACCGGACGGGAGAGTGCGATTATAATAAAGAGGGCACTTAACATGTAGCCATAAAAAGTGACTCTAAACTCTCTAAGATCCCTCTTTATAAAAAGCAGCAAAAGCAAAAGTAACAGCCAAAGATAGTGAGGATAAAGCAGACTCATTTTCTCGCCTCTCCATATAGCAGATAGAGTAAGATCCCAAAGCCAAAAAGCAGAGCCATCCAGTAGTAAAAATCCTTTAAAAGATACTCTTGACTCTTTATCTTTGAAGACTCCGTCTCATCAATTTTGTTATATACCTCTTGAAGCTCTTTTGCAGAGGTTGCACTAAAAAACTCTCCGCCGCTATCTTGCGCCATCTGTCTCAAAAGCGCTTCGTCGGCTTCGCCCTTGTTTCCTATGCCAATCGTATATATTTTTATATTTTCATTTTTGGCAAGATTTGCCGCATCTTTTGGGGAGATCTCGCCGCTGTTATGCTCGCCGTCAGTTAAGAGTATGATAATTTTCGACTTGGCTTTGGAGTGTTTAAATGCTCGTACACTCATAGCAACGGCTTCCCCGATAGCTGTATTTTGACCTGCCATGCCATGAGTGAGGTAACTCAACATATCGCTTACAATCTCTTTTTCATAAGTTATCGGTGAGGCGATAAATGCAAAATCTCCATACAAAACAATGCCAACATTATCTTCTAGCCTCTCTTTTATAAACTTTGTCGCTATTTTTTGCGTTATTTCAAATCGACTTAAGCGTTCCCATTCGCTTATTTCAGCATCAGAATCAAACCCTGATGCATTCATAGATCCGCTCGCATCAATCGCCAAAACTATATCTTTTCCGTCACGGTTAAGCGGATTTATCTTATCAATAATGATAGGAGAAGCAAGAGCAATGCACAAAAGTATAAAAACTGCAATTTTTAAAAGCCACTCAAGTTTTAAGAAACTCTTTTTTGCGGAAAAAAAGTGCAGATGCACGAAAAATATAGGCTTTATCTGCTCCTTGCATCGGTACATGCAATATATAATCGGAGCTAAAAGCAGTATAGCAAAGGGATATTCAAAGCTAAACATACTCATTTTAATATTTTAAAAGTACGATAGCAATAAAAAATTTCATAAAAAATTCCTACAATAAGCCACTTATCAACCCTAATGCTATAACAACAAGAAGCACCGTTACAATCATGCGTATAAACTCTATAGAGACTTTTTTCAAAAGCTTGTTTCCGATAAAAGTTCCCAAAAAAGCCGATATAGTAGCAATAAAAACCATCTCCCATTCTATATTTGCATCATGTAAAAAGCTCTGTTTGTATAGAACCATTCTAGCGCTGTCGACCATTACCGCAAGAACTATTCCAGTTGCTACAAACTGCTCTTTGCCTAAACCTGTTTTTAATAAGAACATACTTCTAAATGCGCCTTGATTTCCTGAGAGTCCGCCGAAAAAACCGCTCAATACTCCGCCCAAAGGAAGCCATTTTTTATTAAGTGCGATTTTGGAAAAATACGGTAAAAGTTCAAGAAGTATGAAAAATAGTATCAGAAGCCCTATAGTAAGCTTAATCGGAGTAATAAAAAAGCTCTTGCCAAATAAATTATACTCATAAAGAGTTTCTATACCGGATAAAATCCCCAGCAAATAAGCCCCAAAAAATGCAAAAACGACCGCAGGCACTCCAAAATAAAGTAAAACTTTTTTATCTGCATTTTTTGCTACTAAAAAAAACTTGAGTATATTATTCGCGAAATGGACTACTGCTGTTATGGCAATCGCTATGGCAGGCGGGAAAAAAAGAGCTACGACAGGCATAAGCAAAGTACCTAGCCCAAAACCGCTAAAAAAGGTTAAAAGTGCCGCAAAAAATGATGCCGATGCTATTACAACAACTTCCACAATATCTCTTTTTTGATAAATTTGTCACATTTTAACTTATTTAAAATAAAATTATACCTAAGCACCGATTCTACAATTTCAATATGAAATAAATATGAATTTTTATTCGATAACTATAAATCCGACATTCTGATTTATGTGGCAAGCATTACAAGAATTTTTGAGATTGTCAAAACTATGCGTTACAAGTGTATCATCTTTTGTTTCAAGTGCTTTTTGTAACTCCTTAAATGTAGTATTTAAAAAGTAGTTTTGACTAGCCTCTTTTCTTGCAGGTCTTCGTATGTATCCGTTTTCTATAGCAACTTGTACCTTTTGCAAATGGTATGATGCAAGTTCATAGTTATGCAAAAATAATGCTTTTTTGATAGCCTCATATCTATATCCAACTTCCATCATTGCCGTATCAAAACCTCTAAATTGTTTTTGTATAGCCCTAAATCTATCATCAACTACGTCCATATCCATAAGCCACTGTGATGATGTGGAATAATTATTTTGCATTGCAAGAACTGCATTAGATAAGAAGATTAATATTAAAAGTTTTTTCACATTCACTTCCATTCTGTTTAGGCTTTTTATAACAACATAGTACATTCTGTAGATGAATAAAATATGAATAAATAACATTTTTACAATTATTTCAAAACTTTGCTCTTTTTCCTTGACATATAAATTCTATTTGTCTATAATTCGCGTCCACAAACAGTAGGTTTGTACGCGTCTTGTTAGCTCAGCTGGTAGAGCATCTCACTTTTAATGAGGTGGCCGATGGTTCGAATCCATCACAGGACACCATTTTAAAAAAACGCTAATTAAGTGGCCCCGTCGTCTAGCGGTCAGGATCCATGGTTTTCATCCATGTTACAGGAGTTCGATTCTCCTCGGGGTCACCACTTTTTATCCTCCCTTATAAAAAAAAGATGCTACAATAAAAAATCATAATAATTTTAAACTTAAGAAGATTGCTGTTGAATAAAAAAAATATTATAAAATACTTCATAATTTTCATCTCTCTAAGTGCTGTTGCGCTCTTTATCTCGGATACCCAATATAAGAGTCATGAAAAAGAGATTTTAGAGCAGGAAAAAGAGTTTCTCTCCGTAACATACAATACAATAACAAAGTCATATAAAACACATTCGGAAATTTATTTTACTGCCAAAATCAATACTCCTCTCGTGCAAGACCTTATGAAAAAAGCAAACAGCCTAAATGCTGCTGAAAAAAAAAGTGCAAGAGATGAACTATACGCAACACTCATAGACAGCTACAACTCTATGAAACTTTTTAAGATAAAGCAACTTCACTTTCATCTTCCAAATAACGAGAGTTTTTTAAGATTTCATAGACCGGATAAGTTTGGAGACAACTTAAGTGACATACGTGATACGGTTGCTTATGTAAATAAACACAAAGAGCCTGTTTCGGGGTTTGAAGAAGGCAGAATTTACAATGGATATCGTTTTATCTATCCGATAATTGAAGGAAAAAATCACTACGGAAGTGTTGAGATTTCAGTCTCCATGTATGAAATTATCGAACACATGAGAAGAGAAGCTAACGCAAATGTTGATTTTATAATTAAAAAAGATATTGTTCAAGACAAGGTTTTTAAAGATGAGCTAAAAAATTATACTCCAAGCAGTATCAGCAGCGATTATCTCTGTGAAAACAGCATCTCTCACGATAAAAATACTCTTATTGAAACTTTAATCGGCAAATATAAAGATTTAAACACTAAGCTCTCACGAGATTTGACATTTAACTTCTCTTCATGCCACGACGATAGACTTTATATCACGACCTTCATTCCTATCTACAATAAATATTCAAAACAAAATGTGGCATACATTGTAGTCTCTCGTCCAAATATATCTCTTGAATATCATCATAAAAAAAGTATTGTGGTTGATTTTGTCATTATTTTGCTGCTTGCTCTATTAACCTACACCTACTACAAAATACGAAAAAGCAACAAAGAACTAAAAAGAAAAAATGACACTTTTGAGGAGATGCAACATATTGCAAAAATAGGCTCATGGGAGTTTAACGCCAAAACAAGCAAGATTACATGGAGCAATGAAGTATATAATATTTTTAATATACCACAATCCGTTGAGCCGACTTATGAGATATTCTTAGGCTGCATCCATCCTGATGATAGAGAAAAAGTGGATGAAACTTTTGCCAAATCCATAAAAGAAAAAGACACATATCAAATTCAACATAAAATTATAAAGTCAGATACGTCTATCGCTTATGTAAACGAAACGGGATATCATATATATGATGAAAAAGGCGAACTTGTCCATACCGTCGGAACAGTTCACGACATTACCAATATTATTCAGTATGAGGAGAAGATAAACCGTATAAAAAATGAGTTAGAATCCATCGTCGAAAATATTCCAGATATTTTATTTAGATCTAAAATAGATGATGACATGACAATGTTGTTTGTAAACAGTGCCATAGACAAAATCACAGGCTATAAACCTGATGGTTTTATACAAAATAGCGTTAGAAGCTACAGAAGCATAATTCATCATGAGGATAAAGAGAGCGTTTTGCTTGAGATCCAAAAAGCTCTAAAGGAGAGTAATATTTATACTTTAGAGTATAGAATTATAAACTCTATCGGAGACACTCTTTGGGTTCGAGAGAGTGCTAAAAAAATAGTAGATGATGAAGGAAATGAGATTATTGAGGGTCTTATAACAAATATAACGGATCAAAGAAATGCTATGAATAAACTTCGTAAATTCATAGATATACAAGACAATATAGTCGTTTTAACCGATGGGGAAAAGGTACTCTTTGCAAATAAAAAGTTTTTTGATTTTTTTGGATATGAAAATTTAGAAGAGTTTTTAAAAGAGCATAACTGTATTTGTGAAAGATTTGTAAAAAACGATACTTTTTTTCACTTAGACAAAATTTTGCCTAAAGAAGAAAACTGGGTTAGAAGCCTTATAAATCTACAAGGCAGGGAACGGGTTGTTTCTATGATAAATAAAGACAACCAAGCTCATGCTTTTACAGTCTCAATAAACAATTATGACCCTCAAAGCTATATCGTAAATTTCAGCGACATAAGCGATACAATGTTTGAGAAACTTCGGCTTAAAGAAAAAGCGATTCGGGATCAGCTTACAAATGCCTATAATAGAACATACTTTGAGTCTTCCATTCAAAGTATTCTTAGCAACAATGAAAAGCGAAACGGCAAAACAGGCATAATCATATTTGACATAGATTATTTTAAAAGCATTAACGACAATTACGGACATGGAGTCGGCGATTTAGTTTTAAAAACTTTGGTTGAAGTAATAAATAATTTCATAAGAAAAGATGACAAACTTATAAGATGGGGCGGTGAAGAGTTTGTAATACTTCTCTATGCAAAATCGCTAGAAGATATAAAAATACAGGCTGAACATTTAAGAGTCGTTATACAAAATCATAAGTTTAATCAGATACCAAGCTTAACATGCAGTTTTGGCATCACGCTACATGAGAGTGAAACATCAATTGAGGAGAGTATTAAAAAAGCTGATGAAAAGTTATATATTGCTAAAAAAAACGGTAGAAACAGAGTTGAATATTAAAAATGTTACATTTTATTAAAAGGATTAAAAAATGCTCTCTATAGGAAAAAGAATTACAATTCTTATAATCACGATATCTTTCATTTTGTTAGTAAGTAGTTTTTTCATTTTAAACCACTTTAAATCAGAGATAGTAAGCGACGTTTATGAGGATGAAAAGAACACTCTTCTCTCAAAAATTAAAGATAGAATGGGTGCGAAATTTGATGTCGGAATCACAAATGCAGTTGCAATAGCAAATAGTGCAAACATCATTAAAGCTCTTGAAGAAAATGACAGAGAGTTGGCGATTGCGACTCTAAAATCTGTAGGTGAACTTTATAAAAGTGAAACAAATTTTAAAAACGTAAAAATTCATATTCATGATAAAGATCTAAAATCCTTTCTTAGAAACTGGAATGTAGAGAAGTTTGGAGATGATTTAAGCGGGTTTAGACATACGCTAAAGAGTTTAAAATCAACTAAAAAGTCTATGGCAGCAATCGAAGTCGGAAGAAACGGACTTACAATCAGGGGCTTAACTCCAATTATAAAAGATGGCAATTATATAGGTTCACTAGAGTTTATGCAGGCTTTTGAGTCTGTTATAAATCAATTTGCTTCCCAAAAAGAGAACCTTTTAGTCCTCATGAATGATAAACTTTTAGATATTGCAACTTTGGCAGATACAAAAAGCAGAGTCTCAAACTACATCTTAAGCCAAAAAACAGTTGATGAAAACTTCTTCAAATCTGCTCAAAAAATTGATACTAAAGAACTTTTATCAAATGGCTATAGTTTGGATGAGAAATATTTTTACACCTACTCTGATATTAAAGATTTTGAAGGCAACTCAATCGGTATCTATCTTTTAGCAAAAGAGAGAGCAAGTGTCGAAAAAGCAATTGAGGGAGCAAGCAGTATCATAAGAAGTGCTTTGGCTTTGGTAGTCGGATTGATTATAATCATAACAATTGCGATTTTAATTACAATAAGAAAAATAGTGCTAAATCCTCTTGAGACCTTTGAAGAGGGGCTGTTACGCTTTTTTGACTATCTAAATAAAGAGAGCAAAGAAGCAAAACCTATCGATATCCATTCTCTAGACGAAATAGGGAAAATGGCTCAGGTCGTAAATGAAAATATCTTGAGAACTAAGCAGAGCATAGAAGAAGATAGAGTTCTAATAGAAGATGTAAAACGGGTCGTCTCTGAGATTGAGAGAGGAAATTTAGTACAAAGCGTTGTTGAAAACACTAAAAATCAAGCCCTAAATGAGTTAAAAGATAATTTAAATAAAATGCTCTCTTCGCTTCAGAGCAGTGTTTGTAAAAATGTAAATGACCTTATTGCGACTCTAGATCATTTTAAAAACTCAGATTTTACGGCAGATGTTAAAAGTGATAACGGCAAAATTGCTCTTGCCGTTCACAACATGGGAGATACAATTCGCAGCATGTTAAAACTCTCAAACCAAAATGCTGATGAACTGTCTCAAAAATCTTTAATCTTAAAAGATAAGATGCAAAATCTAAGTGCGGCATCATCAGAACAAGCAAGCATGCTAAGAGATCTCTCTCATGCCATGGAGTCGACAAACAGTTCAATTATAGACGTTTCTCAAAAAGCAAAACATGTGGCTTCTCAGTCTATGGATATAAAATCTGTTATAAATGTTATCTCAGATATTGCGGATCAAACAAACCTGTTGGCACTTAATGCCGCTATTGAAGCTGCACGTGCAGGAGAACATGGAAGAGGTTTTGCCGTTGTTGCAGATGAAGTGAGAAAACTTGCAGAAAATACTCAAAAAAGTTTACATGAGATAAATGTAAGCATAGAAACACTGTCTCAAGCTATCTTAGAGATAGGAACAGCGATAGAAGAGCAAGTTGAAGATATAAATCATGCGACTGATTCTATAAAAGATATCGATAAAACTACAACACAAAATGCCTCTTACACTAAAGAGATTGAAAATATTGCTATAGAGCTAGAGAGCATGTCTGCAGAGACATTGTCACAGATGCATACAAAGAAATTTTAATTCTCTTTGTACTCTATTTGTATCGTCGTATGAGCTATGACGAATCTATTTTCTAAAAGCTCACTTACTTCTTGAATTGTTTTATTATAAAACTCTTCATTACTTCTATCTAGCACCACATGGCATGTTAGATAGTAGTAGTTATGCGAAATCTCCCAGCAATGAATATCATGCACATCTTCTATGTAATCAAACTCAGCTAAAATCGCCTCTTTAATACATGAAACATCATAAGGAGAACCCTCTAAAAGCACATGTACGGAATCACTAAGCAGCCCTTTCGCCCATTTTGCAATAACGACGGCTACAACTAGAGCCAAAATGGTATCAAGGATATAAAACTGAGTAAAATAGATAATAATAGCACCCAAAATAATGGCAACAGATGAGAAAGTGTCCGCCAGCATATGCAAGAATGCAGATTTTATATTGATGTTGTCATGGTCTGCTTTTAGTAAAATAAGCCCCGTAATTATATTTACGACAAGCCCCAATGCGGCTATCATTATCGTACCAGAAGCAAGTATCTCCTGTGGATTTAAAAATCTTACAATCGCCTCATATATGATCCAAATCACCGACAACGCTATGGTAAGCCCATTGATAAATGCAGCCAATACTTCGGCTCTAAAATATCCAAATGATTTTTGGTCATTAATCTCTTTTGTGGAAATAATAAGGGCAAAAAGAGACAATCCCAAAGCAAAAGCATGAGTAAACATATGAATCGCATCACTGATAAGTGCCAGTGAGTTTACATAAATTCCACCTGCTATCTCAACTATCATCACTATAAATGTAATCGCAAAAGAGATGCTTAGAAGTTTTTTATCGCTTGTATTATGGTGGTGATGTTCATGACTATGCTCATGAGAATGACTTGAAATCGGATGATGCGTATTGTGATATTTGCAAACCATAATATTTTCCTGCAATGTTTTTTTTAAAATAGAGTTAATTTAAACTATAGTTTATCGGAACGCTTAAATTGACTTCTTTATCCGGCTTTGGAAATTTTTCAGAGAGATTTTCTATGGTTTTAATTGCTGCACGACTTAGAACTTCACTGCTTGATTCAACTATTTTTATATTTGAAACTTTTGCATCCACACCTAGGCAAAATTTTACTACAACCAGCCCCGTTATTCCTTTTCTTCTCGCTGAAATCGGATAGGATAGATTCTCTTGTATGAGCTGCGCTATTTTTTGTGTATTGACTTTTATGTATTCATCTTCAGGAGTCTCATGTTTAAGCGGCGGTTCTTCTTTTTGTATCTCAAAATGTTCTTTTTTAACTACGCTCTCTTTAGCGATACTCTCTTTTGCAACGGGAATCTCTTGAGGCACAATCTCTTGAACGTTCTGTGCCTGCTTAATTTTTGACTCTTCTTTTTGAAGCGGCTTAACTACAGGCTTTGCATCAGCGGTTTCGACTTTTTTTTGTACTATTTTTTTTGGTTCTTCCACTTTCTTGGGCTTCTCTTCTATGGTATCTTGAACTTTTTGTGGCTCTTTAATTTCCGATACCATGGGAGAGATCTCTACATTACAAAGTTTAAGACAAACTTTTTCTTCCTCTTCTTTTTCTACAGCACTATAACTTTTCCATGCAAAAAAAAGCATTATAAACACAAAAGAGTGAATAATAAGAGAAATAAAAAATGAACGGCTATGTCTAATCATAAGAGCAATAGTAACAAAAAAACTATTACTCTTTTGTTAAACTCTATATAGCTCTTTTAAATTCAGGATATGCTTCTACTCCGCACTCATTTATATCCATGCCCTCAAGCTGATTATCATCACTTGCTCTAAATACGGAGATTTTATTAATAAGATATAAAGCAATATAAGAGATACTAAATGTAAAAATTCCGATAAGTACTACACCTTTTAGCTGTGCCATAAATGAGATACTCTCTACAAAAATCCCAGCTGCCAAAGTTCCCCATATACCGTTTACCAAGTGAACAGAGAGTGCTCCTACTGGGTCATCGAGCTTAAATTTATCAAACACCGGAACTGCAAAAACTACCAAAGCACCGCCTATCAAGCCTATAAATATCGGTGTGTACATGTCATAATAATTTGCTGCTGCGGTAATCGCAACCAGACCGCCTAGCGCACCGTTAAGAATCATAGTAATATCAAGAAGCTTGTATCTTACATACATAATAATTCCGGCAATTATCGCACCTGCAAGCCCCGCGGTATTTGTATTCATAATAGTTTTAGCTACAAGATTGGCATTTTCAACGCTTGAGATAGAGCCTACGCTTCCACCGTTAAAACCGAACCAGCCTATCCAAAGCAAAAGTGCTCCAAGAACGACAAGCGGAATATTTGAAGCAGGAATGACTCTTATTTTTCCCTCTACATAACGACCTTTTCTTGCTCCTATAATTATTATCGCTGCCAAAAGTGCCCATCCGCCGGTTGAGTGGATAACAGTAGAACCTGCCAAATCATACATCTCAATATCAAAAAGTGTTCCCTTAATCATATCTGCGCCCCAGCTTACATTTACTACAAGCGGATAGATGACAGCACCCATAACAATAGTAAAAACAGCCAAAGGAATAATGCGGACACGCTCGCTCACACCACCGCTCATAATATTTACCGTTTTGCCTACAAATGCCATTTGAAACATAAATACTGCCCAAATACTGTTTGTTACGCTATCCCAACTCCCAAATGCAAGTTTATATCCGACAAGCAAAAACGCCAAAGAAGCAACTGCATAAATCATAACATTGATTGTAAGAACGGCAGAGACATTTTTTGTTCTGACAAGTCCGGCTTCAAGCATAGCAAAACCTGGAACCATAAAAATTATAAGTACCATTGCAAATAGTGTAAAAAAGGTATCGAGGATATATTTAAAATCAGCTTCCGCCATATAATTTTCCTTTTAAAATAGATTAAAAATTATATCTTAGAAATAGTGTAGGATTTTTTTTAATTGATTAATTTTTAATCACATGTAGAGTTTTAGGAAAATATTTAATCTCGAAAAGGAATTATATTCAATCGTTTTTGCAGTTCGTTAAGACCAAAGGGAACTCCGCCCCTTTGGCATTATTAAAGTTATATCGCTTCGCTGTCCGCTTCACCTGTACGGATACGGATAACTTTTTCAATATCGCTGACAAAGATTTTACCGTCGCCTATTTTTCCGGTTCTAGCAGCTTCTACGATAGTAGAGACTACCTGCTCAACGCTCTCATCATCGACTACCATCTCCATCTTTATCTTTGGCAAAAAATCAACAACATACTCAGCTCCGCGGTAGAGTTCGCTATGCCCTTTTTGACGACCGTAACCCTTTACCTCGCTTACAGTCATTCCTGTAATTCCTATCTCCGCCAAAGCATCTTTTACATCTTCTAGTTTAAATGGTTTTATAACCGCTTCTACTCTTTTCATAATAATATCTCCAAATTTAGTTTAAAATTGTAACCATTTTTATGGTTTTAAGCAAATCACAGATTTATTGCCTTCTCACCGTGAAGTGTCTCATCAAGACCCCTGCTCTCACTCTCATCATCTACTCTGCCGCCGCCTGTTATTGCTGAAGCTATGAAATATATAACTGCCGTTGCAATAGCACTATAAACGATTGTTAACCCTACGGCTTTAAACTGATTTAGCAACTGAGAAACCATATTGTAGCCCTCAGGTATCGCATAATCCGCGATAAAGAGTGCCGTAGCAACAGACCCCCAGATACCGACTAAACCATGAATCCAAAATGCATCAAGCGAGTCATCCACTTTAAACATATTTTTTAGTTTTGCAACACCTAAAAATCCTAAAACACCGCCGACTAGTCCGATGATGATAGCACCTTCAACCCCTGCAGTTCCTGATGCAGGCGTTATTGCCACCAAGCCTGCGACTGCACCCGAAGCTCCGCCGATAATTGTCGCTTTTTTATAAACAAACCACTCTACTATAATCCAGCCGATTACACCAAGAGACGCCGCAACATTTGTTACCAAAAATGCAGATGACGCAATGCCGTCTGCAGCCAATGCCGAACCTGCATTAAATCCAAACCAACCGAACCATAAAAGCGCTGCACCCAGTGAAACCAACACCGGTGAAAAAGGTTTTATAGCAACTTTTTGGTAATCTCTTCTGCGTCCAAGTATCATAGCAACGACAAAACCTGCCACACCCGCATTTAGGTGAACAACCGTTCCCCCTGCAAAGTCCATTTCACCGAAGTTAAGCGTTGTTCCTCCACCCCATGCCCAGTGAGCAACCGGTGCATAAACCGCAACAATCCACAGAGCCGCAAAAACCATATATGTAGAAAATTTAACACGCTCTATCATAGACCCGCTTGCAATTGCAACAGCAATAGCTGCAAAAGTTCCCTGAAATGCTATAAAAAGAAGTTCCGGTATACTCCCTTTTAGTGTATCTGATGTTATTCCAGAGAGCATAACCTTACCGCTTCCGATTATATCACCATCGCCAAATGCTATAGAATAACCTATTAAAACCCACACCAAAGTCCCGACTGCATAAGCGCCTAAACTCATACCGATAGTATTTAGCACATTTTTAGAGCGGGTTAAACCACCGTAAAAAAGCGCAAGACCGGCAGGCGTCATGAGCATAACAAAAGCGGTTGCAACAAGCATCCATGCCGTATTGCCATTGCTTAAGGAATCCTCAGCAAATACTAAAGAGGGCAGAGCCAACAAACTAAGTAAAAACCTTTTCATCTTTTATCCTTTATAACTAATCTACTCAAAATTATATAACTAAAAAATTGATTAGTAGACAAAAAATTGATTATTTTTTAATCATCATCATCTTATTTTTTATTTATAGAAAATCACCTTTTTTTAACTATTTTCATAAAGCTTAAGGCATTTTTGGATACTATCGAAAAATTTTATTTTCTAGTAGGTGTTATATATGAGCAATTTGCTAAACAACGATAATATACAAACTATAAATATTGAAGAGTCGCTTCAAAACAGCTACCTTGATTATTCTATGAGCGTAATAGTCGGACGTGCGCTTCCTGATGTTCGCGACGGACTAAAACCCGTTCATAGAAGAATTCTTTATGCCATGGACAAACTAAGCCTCTCACACGGCTCAAAATTTAAAAAATCAGCTCGTATCGTCGGTGATGTTATAGGTCAATACCATCCACATGGTGATACTGCCGTTTACGATGCACTTGTTCGTATGGCTCAACACTTCTCCATGAGAATGCAGCTAGTTGACGGACAAGGAAACTTCGGTTCAGTTGATGGCGACAGTGCTGCGGCTATGCGTTATACTGAAGCTAGAATGACAAAATATGCAGGCGAGCTTCTAAAAGATTTAGAAAAAAATACGGTTAACATGATAGACAACTATGACGGCACTACAAAAGAGCCTGATGTTATGCCTACTCGTGTGCCAAACCTGCTTATAAACGGCTCTTCAGGAATTGCAGTCGGTATGGCGACAAATATTCCTCCTCATAATCCTACAGAAATCATGAACGGCTTGAAGGCACTTTTAGCAAACCCAAATATAGAACTGTTTGAGCTAATGGAGCATATAAAAGCACCGGATTTCCCGACAGGCGGAACGATTTTCGGTAAAAAAGGGATTATGGATGCTTATGCAACGGGTCGCGGTCGTATCAAAGTTCGTGCTAAGACTCACATAGAGAAAAAAGGCAATAAAGATGTCATCGTAATCGATGAGTTACCGTATCAGGTAAACAAGGCTCGCCTGATTGAAAATATTGCGGACTTAGTAAAAGACAAGATGATAGACGGTGTTTCAGAGATACGCGACGAGTCAGACCGTGACGGTATCCGTGTTGTGATTGAGCTAAAAAAAGATGCAATGAGCGAAATAGTTTTAAATAACCTTTTCAAGCAGACAAGTATGCAGACTACTTTTGGTATCATTATGCTCTCTATTTTAAACCAAGAACCAAGAGTTTTTGGGATAATCGACATTTTAAAACACTTTATAAATCACCGTAAAACTATTATTATCCGCCGTACTATTTTTGATCTTGAAAAAGCAAAAGCTAGAGCACACATCTTAGAAGGTCTAAAAAAAGCTCTTGATATTATCGATGAAATCATTAGAGTTATTAAATCTAGTAAAAATGTTGAAGAGGCTAGAGACAACCTGATTTCTGAGTTTGATTTCAGTATGCTTCAAGCGCAAAGTATCGTGGATATGCGACTTGGAAGACTTACAGGATTAGAACGTGAGAAAATAGAGAATGAGCTTCGTGAACTTCTTGAACTTATTACTTATCTTGAATCTATCCTAAAAAGCGAAGAGATACTTCACAGCATTATAGATCAAGAATTTGATGAGATGCTATCTACATATACGGATGCTAGACGCACTGATGTGGAAGATGACTATGACGATATTGACGTTGAAGATTTGATTCCTAATGAGCCGATGGTAGTAACTATTACGCATAGAGGTTACATCAAGAGAGTTCCTCTTGTCCAGTATGAAAAACAAAAAAGAGGCGGCAAAGGCAAAATTGCCGTAACAACTTATGAAGATGACTTTATTGAGAGATTCTTTACATGTAACACGCATGATACGCTTCTGTTTGTTACTGACCGTGGACAGCTTCACTGGCTAAAAGTATATAAAATTCCTGAGGGAAGCAGAATAGCTAAAGGTAAAGCGGTTGTGAACTTGCTTAACCTTGTTGCAGATGAGCAAATCCAATCAATCAACCCGACAACTGACTTTAGCGAAGAAAAGTCTTTAGTATTCTTCACTAAAAAAGGTGTTGTTAAACGAACAAATTTAAGTGAATTCGCAAATATCAGAAGCAACGGTGTTAGAGCTATCAGTCTTGATGATGATGACTCTATCATAACTGCAAAAATTGCAAATCAGAGCATAAAATATCTTTTCATAATGACTAAAATGTCTCAATGTATCAAATTTGACATGGAAAAAACTCGTGATCAAGGCAGAAATACCAGAGGCGTTAGAGGTATCAAATTTAAACATGCAGATGATGTGGTTGTAGATGCGGATATTATCGCTAATGATGAGCAAGAGATTTTAGTAGTAAGTGAAAAGGGTATCGGAAAACGAACTGATGCCGGTGAATATCGTCTAACAAATCGTGGCGGTTCGGGCGTAATCGCTATGAAAATGACTGCAAAAACAGGAAAATATGTTGTCGGATGTCTTATGGTTGATGAAGATATGGACATGATGGCACTTACAAAAGCCGGAAAAATGATACGCGTAGATATGCAAACTATCTCAAAATCAAGCAGAAACACAAGCGGTGTTTACATAGTAAAAGGTGATGACGTAGCAAGCGTTTCGCGCTGCCCGAAACAGCCTATAGAAGATGAAGAAGAGGATGACTCTCTTTTTGAATCTACTGAGTTGGAATAGTAGTTGCTTAAGCTAGTTTATAAAATCATGTCAGGGGACAAATAATGAGATATTCAGTACTGCTTTCACTGCTTTTAAGTGTTTCATCACTTTTTGCAAATGGACAAAATAGTTCTAATTCGGTAGAAGATTTACACAGAGCCAAAGCTGAATCAGCTCTAATAAAAGATGAGCTAGATAATGCAAGAGCTCAGACAATATTAATAAAAGATGAAATTGCACAAGCAAGAGCAGAGAATCAGGAAAAACTGGCTTCTATAAAAGCTGAAGAAGTTTTACAGAAGAATAAAAGCACGCATATTTCTGCAATAGGACAAGGTGTATCACCTCTAAATACAAGTTCTCCTGCTCAGGCATATGCTCTTGCAAAAAGAGCAGCAATAGCTGATGCGTATAGATCAATTGCAGAAAAGGTTAAAGGCGTTCGTATTGAAGGTCAAGATACTATCAAAAATATGATGGTTCAAAAATCAACAATACGTACACATGTTCAAGCTATGATAAAAAATGCTGATATTGTAGAAACAACTTTCAAAGATGGATTATGCGAAGTAGAGATGGAAATAGTAATCTCTTACGCAGACTTTGCGCAGTAGCACTCTGTAGCTCACTTCCACTCAGTGCAAGTGAGTATCTCATCTCTTATAAATATATAGTAGAAAATATTACTCTTTATAATGAAACTCTGTTTATCTCAGAGGCTATGAAAAAGTGTAACGGTAAACCGCAAAAAGAGTTTGTTCTCTATAGCAACGAAAGTAGAGATTTAAGAGAAGTTATCTCTCAAAATTCTGAAGAGTTTATTGAATATATACATAGGCTCGGGCTTCATGTAGAGCATAGAGAAATAACGACAAACTTACAAAACAGATCAACAACTACGCTCATACTTAAAACTACTTGCTTCAAAGTCGATTTTAATGATAATTTCGTTAAAATCGCACCTTTAAAATGAGAGTGTTTCAGATACCAAAACTCTAAGGTTTTTAGTGAAAATTGCAATAGTTGAAGATGATATCAATATGAGAAAATCTCTTGAAATCGCAATGAGCGACTACAAAGAGTTTGAAATAAAAACATTCAAAAATGCAAAAGATGCACTAAAAGGCATTGATGACAGCTTTGATCTAATTATTACAGATATAAATATGCCCGGAATGGACGGTATAGAGTTCGTTAAGGCTTTAAACGGCAAGTTTGAGGTCATAATAATGACAGGCAATGCAACTTTGCAAAGAGCTATCGAGTCTATTCATCTGGGCGTTAAAGATTTTTTGCTAAAACCTTTTGATGTGGATACTCTTATCAATGCTATCAAAAGAGAAGATAAGATACAAAAAGTAAAAAAAACTTTTTTGCAAAACAGCGACAAAAGTGCTAACAGCGGTTTTCTAGGAAGTTCCAAAGCATTAGATGGTGCTATAAATATTGCGGATAAAGCTTCTAAAACGGATGCCAGTATTTTACTTTTAGGTGAGAGTGGTGTCGGCAAAGAGGTTTTTGCCTCTTATATACATGAAAATTCACTAAGAGCAAAAAAGCCTTTCATCGCAATAAATATGGCGGCAATTCCAGACAATCTTATCGAGAGTGAGCTGTTTGGATTTGAAAAAGGTGCTTTTACAGATGCCAGTGAAGCAAAAATGGGACAATTCGAACTGGCAAACGGAGGAACACTTTTTTTAGATGAGATTGGCGAAATGCCTTATGGCGTTCAAGCTAAACTGCTTCGTGCCATTCAAGAAAAAGAGGTTCGTAGACTAGGCTCGTCAAAAGGAATAAAGATAGACATTAGAATTATCTCGGCAACTAATGCAAATTTGACCGATAAGATTAAAAACGGTCAATTTAGAGAAGATTTGTACTATCGTTTAAACACTATACCACTGACTATTCCGCCTCTTAGAGAGAGAAAAGATGAGATTTTGCAAATTG
>MICC01000099.1:0-187 GCA_001829715.1 Sulfurimonas sp. RIFOXYB12_FULL_35_9 | reverse complement strand
GAGCAGGCTTTATCAAAAGTCGGAAAGGACAGGAGGGTGGATATGCTTTAGCCAAACCGTCAGAAACAATAACGGTCGCTGAAATTATCCGACTGATGGATGGTGCCTTGGCCCCTGTGGAATCGGTAAGCAAATATTTTTATGCGCATTCACCCATTGAATTATGTCCGAAATTGCTGGGAAATAT
>MICC01000098.1 GCA_001829715.1 Sulfurimonas sp. RIFOXYB12_FULL_35_9 | reverse complement strand
AACTTTATATATTAAAAATTTTGTTTAATATATCTGGTTAATATTTAATTTCGATTTAATAGCATATCATTCTGGCTATTTCTGAATAAAGGCAAACTCACACGAAAGTTGAGGACGCAAAGCCACCGGTCTAAGCGGTTTAACCATAACCTATGACAGCGGAGCCGCCAGATAGTGATTTAATTACATAAGGAGAGTCCAATGAGCGACACTACTACAATTTTACCAATCAGTTCTGAAACTATAGTTGATTTAACATCCGAAAATACCTTAACAACAGATTCTAATGCTGTTGCTACTACAACCGAAATTGCCGTTGCTGATTTATATAGTAATTATTTATATAGAGAAGCAGATGAAGAGGGTCTTAATTACTGGACTGAGCAAATTGATGCAGGCACTATGACGTTGGCCGAAGCCACTCAATCTTTTGTAGAAAGTGAAGAGTTTTCAGGAAGTGTTGAGCCAATAGCAAGACTCTACTATTCATTACTTAATAGGATTCCTGATCAAGCTGGACTTGAGTACTGGATCTCTGAACACCGTCATGGGAAAGAACTTGAAGAAATAGCAGATTCTTTTTTACAAGCTGAGGAGACACAAGCTGTTTATAGCACCTCTTTAGATGATACATCATTCGTAACTTCGTTATACTCAAATTTTTTGGGGCGAGAAATAGTGGAATCCGATGAGGTTGATTACTGGACGAGTCAATTACAAAGTGGAATGAGTAGAGCCGAACTTGTTTATCAATTCAGTGAATCAGAAGAGAACATTCTACAAACTTCGAGTGACGTGGAAACGACTCTTTTGTACCATGGGGTATTAGGCCGTCAACCGACAGAAGATGAACTTTCTATTACAGAACGCGCAGTATCAGCCGCTGATTTGATTGAAGAGCTTTTTGCAGAAGCTGGATTGGATGATATTGATGTTACCGTTAATATTCCGGCAGGATTGGAAGGGAAATCGCCGCATGGACTTGATGAGCATCTTCCTTCAGGCTGGTTTAAACTAGATTCTTCAGATGATAATGATGCAGAAGAAGATACTGACTTAGTAGATGAGAGCGATAATACAGTAGAAGATTCTACCGTTTTATCTGATACTACTACAGACGCTGACATAGTTGGTATCAACGTAACTGCAACAACTGATTATTTGCTAATCGCTTAAAATATGAGGCTTAAGCCTCATATTCCTAATTAAGAGATATCCCCATTAATAAGTCTAACTATGAAAATTGTTCAAATTATACTATTTAAAATTATGAGATTATTATATCTAAGAGATTAAAATATTTGTAGATTGTAGCCTGAAAGCTATATAAGTGGTGCGGATGAGAGGATTTGAAAAATCCGCTAAAATCTTTTAAAAATCCCTATTTATAGAGGTTTGACTTGCGGAAGTGCAACCATTAGTGCAACCGTTTATATGAAGTAATTATATTATATTTCAACAAAAAATAGTTTTAAACTCTCTAATTCCTCCAAATATCTTCTATCTTTTTAAAAATCCTCTTATTACAAACCACAAGGAGAATAAATAATCTAAAAAAATATCAAATAGCCGCAGTTACTTTTAGGAATATGGCACAACAGAGGATAAATGCTGTATTCCAACCAAAGACTAAAAAATACAAAGCTCTACAAAGAGCATAACAAGCTACAAGAGAGCTTATATAAAGTCTCGCTGCAAAAAGAAGCTGCTCAACAGAAATATTTAAAAGAGCATATTATTATCAACAGTGCCACAAATGAAGCCCTAAATATAAATTACTCTTTTGAAAAGTATTATAAAAAGTACACCAAAAGCATTGAGCAAAAAATCTACACGATTGAAGCTATCGCAAAAGAAAAAGATTTAGAGCCTGTATTTATGACTTTAACTCTTCCCTCCATGTACCACCCTTTCCAGTCAATCGGCTATAAGGGTAAAAGACTATATACGGCACTTAATAGTGAGTTTGCATTTAAAAACCTTGAAGAAGCCATAGAAGAGGGATATGAAATGCTCAATCATATTTATAGAACTTTCTACAAGAGGTTAAAAAAAGAAGTAAAAGAGCTAATGTTCATAAGAGTTATTGAGGCTCATAAAACCTTTGTGCCTCACATGCACATACTTTTTTTTATAAAAAGCAGCAAAAAAAAGATTTTTCTCAAACACCATGCTAATATCGTAAATGAGTTTAATCTAAGTCAAACAGACTTAGAACTCAAAGAAGACAATGAGTTACTAGAGAATGAAAATAAAAATGTAGTTATGGGTATAAACAGAGCCGCTAAATACATAACTAAATACATTACAAAAACCCTCAATGACGGTGAAGACTACTTTACTGCAAGAGTGTTAGACGGATACAAGCGGCTATATAAAATGCGAATGATAACAATGTCAAATCTTGATTTATCATTGGCAGATTTTAGAACTATCTATTATAACTTAGACATAGATACCAAAGAGAAGCTATTAGCAAAAGCCAAAAGCAAAGAGAGAGCTATTTTTCACTACATAATGGAAAATATCTACAGAGTAAAAATAATTAACTCAAATGCAAAAACAAGCATAAAAAAGTTCGGAAATATTGATAAGTCTGAACTAATACTCATCCTACAAGCAACTCAAATAAACAACCATAAAGGCGGTTATGGATTATATATCCACAACTTAAAACTATTTGTAAATCATAAATTGATTTATGATAAACCAAATTTTCAAACACTTAGGAGAAATTAAAAAATGAATACAAAATTAGTAATTATTGGCAATATTTTTGCAATATCTGCAAAAGAGTACAAAGAAGAAAAAAATGTTTATGTGCAATTCTTGAATAAAACAGAAAGCGGCGGTGCTGAGATTATAAAAGTAAAAATGACTGATAAAGCGGACATTGCAACACTCAAAGAGAATACAAGCGTTAGAATACCTGTAAAAGTTTCAAGCTTTAATAATGCACTCTACTATACACAAGTTGAGGCTATGTTAAAATGATTTATGGCATTACAAGCTATATAAGAACCCTACTAATTGTGGGGGTCTTGGCACTATTGGTATATATCGGGCATATAAATCTTTTTGAAAAAAGCTTTAATGAAGATTTAAACGAACTATATACGCTCTTAGCTGTATGTTCTATGATTGTAACTATACATTATGCACTAAATTGGAAATATATAATTATGCCTTACTCCTTAAATCTGCATGGTATGTTTTCGCACAACACATTCACGGAGACACGCAGCATAAAAACGCTATTCTTAGATTTTTTCTGGGATAAAAAGAAAATAAAGCTAAGGCGTTTATTTGTAGACGATATAAAAACTTTTGCTCTTGAGTATACAAATCTTATATCTATAAACCTCGATAACTACAGAAAAGCAAAAGAGAGAATGTTACACTATTTAGGACTTATACAAGAGGGGTATGAAGTGAGCATATACCCTAAGAAAAGCAAAACTGTAGAACTTGTATTTTACAAACTGCCAAATTTTTATGAGATAGACTTTGGCTTTTTTAGAGTTGGTAGGCTATTTTTAGGTAAATATGAAAGAGGATTATATTATCGCAACTTTGATACGATAGACCACCATTTGGTAGTCGGCGAGAGCGGAAGCGGTAAATCAAACTATATGCACCTCTTGAATATTAACTTCTTTTTTAATCAAGACAGTATTAAAAAAATGTATATGGTGGATTTGAAAGGCGGTGTTGAGTTAAACGCATATAGCAATATTGAAAATGTAGAGTTTGTAAATAATATAGAGAGATTAGACACACTTTTAGACGATATTGTAGAAGATATGCAAAAAACACAAGAGTATATGCTTAAAAACAATATCAGAAAAAACGATATATTTACTCTTATCATATTTGACGAAGTCGGAGCAGTATCGGTATATCCTGATAAAAAGATAAGAGATTCGATACTCAATAAACTTGCTTTGATTTCTATGCAAGGGCGTTCAAGCGGTCATATTATGTTTTTATTTGCTCAAAAGATTGACGCTACAATATTACCTATACAGATAACAAACAATATACAATCCAGGGTATTACTAAAAACTACTAGCGATAATAATATCTCTATTATAGATTTAAAAGAGAATATAAGAGACAGAATAACCTCTACAGAAATACAAGACTTCAATAAGGGTAGAGCCATTTATAAAAACGGTCTAACAAGTGAAAAAAATCTAGTGCAATTTCCATTCATATCTGATAACTTTCTAGATATGACTATAAGAAACTTCTCAAAAAAATGAGATTTCTTTGTAGCTGTTATCTCCCGCAGGGAGATGACAGCTGCTCTTGACTTATTTTTTAAAAAGTGTCACGAATTGCTATATAATTAACGGATAGGGTACTTTTGAGTTTCATAAAAATTCTTTACTTGTCCATTAGCCACTTTATATTCTGTTGCGAAACCGTATATAAACTTGTCATTCTCTGAATGAACCGTTTGTTTAGCCGAATGTATATCAAATCCACTAATAGTTTTTATAGAATCAGGCGGAAGAGTAATATCTCGAAGAGTCATAATATCGTCGCCTAAATACTCCGATAGCGATACAACAGTAATAAATTGTTTAGTTGGATTTGAAATTTTTACGGTTTTGTTATAAGTTTCAATTATAATATCTTTGTTTCCAACCTTTGAATTTGGTTTATCAAGAGAAACAACAGTTGTTCCTTTGCCTGCCGCTAATTTTACTTTTAATGTTGGGGTTTTTATATATTTAATAGCAGTACCGTCTTGTTGTACGGCAGCTATCTGAGCTTGTTCACTTGGGTTTATTATATAGTAAATAGCAGAACTGTTTTTTTGTACAGCAGCCAGTTGAATTTGTTCGCTTGGATTTGTTATATAGTTAATAGCATAGGCGTTTTGTTGCAAAGCAGCCAATTGAATTTGTTCACTTGGGTTTTTTATACGCATAATATCAAGTCCGTTTTTTTGTACAATAGCTAATTGTACTTCTTCACTTTGTTGTACAGCAGCTAGTTGTAATTGTTCACTTGGATTTTTTATATATTCAAGAGCCTCACGGTTTTGTTGTACGGCAACTAATTGCACTTGTTCACTTGGATTTTTTATATATTTGATAGCATAACCGTTTTGTTGCACAGCTGCAAGTTGCACTTGTTCACTTGGATTTGTTATATATTGAATAACAACACCGTACTTTTGTACGGCTGCAAGTTGAACTTGCTCACTTGGGTTTTGTATATGTTTAATAGCATAACCGTCTTTTTTTACGGTAGCTAATTGTACTTCTTCACTCGAATTATTTATATTCTCAAGAGTTTCACTCTTTTGTTTTACGGCAGCCACATTCTTTTGACTATCCCCCGCACCGCAACCTGATAACAGAATTGATAGTATTATACTTGTTGTAAGAAATCTTTTTTGCATAAACTTAACCTTATCTATAAATGGAGCGATTATAATGATTAGTTTCTAAAATCAATGTTAATCTACATAGTATTTAAGAAGTTTTTCTTTTAACAAACTCAAATCTAAATTTGGATACTGACATTTACTAAGCATTTCATATTTAAGTTCGGGACGAAATTTTCCATATCGCCTTTGTGATTGTGAGGTGCTTTTATGCCCTGATAAATAATCTAAAATACCGTCCTCAATCAACCCTTTTAAACTACCAGAGAAGTTATGTCTAAATGAGTGTAAATCCAAAAGTATCTCTTTATTGGCGATTTTTTGAAGTGTTGTTTCTTCTAGCCACTCTTTTTTATCCTCATTGTAAATTTTAGAGTATGCTTGTCCATAGCCCTTACCTTTAGTATGGTAGAGTTCGGGAAACAGTCTCTCATGTCCTTTGTTTCGCTGTTTTTCGATAAATTTTAAAATACCTAAATCTATAAGAGTCGGGTGGATTGGTATGGTTCTGTTACTAGTTGCATTTTTTGTCTGTTGGTCGTCAGCTTCTTCTTTGATTTTTAAAAAGTGATATCCGTCAATTTCAATAATCTGGTTTAAATATAATTGTGCTGCTTCATTCAATCTACAACCCTCAAATAACAGCATAAGGGGAATCCATATTCTGCTTGGAAATTTTTCTAGGTTAGTTTTAAAATGTGTCGTATATTGAGGGCTATCGTTAAATAACTTATTTAATTGACTTATGTAATACTCTTTGCGTTTATCTTCACTGCTTTTTGAGCTTAAATCGCCTTTATTTCTCAATCTATTTTTATCTAAAAATTCTCTATCTACTGCGTCATCCAAAAAATTATTAATATGTGCTACTTTTGTATATAATGTGCTTTTTGCAATGGGTGTAAGCCCTTGTTTTATTGCAATTTCTATAACTTTTTTAAATGTATGTTTTTCAAATAGCTCTTTATGCTCATTTTTATTAGGCATAAACGATATACATTTATGAAACATATCCATATCTTCATGGGTATAGTCAATTAGGTACTCTTTATCAACAATATCTAGTAATATGTCTATATCTCGCTCTATTCGTCTAGGATCTTTTACCGATATCTTTGAAACATAATCATTACGCAACTCTTGTGCTGTTTTAGAATAGTATTTATCTTTTACGGGGTCTTTTTGAACAGGGATATAGGGTTCATTGTACCTTCGTATTTCTTCAGCCAGGGCAATATCTAAATAAGTCGGTGATTTCATAGGGGTTTTCACCCTATCTTCATTGCGTCTTTTATCGTAATGCAAAACCTCTACCTCGCTCTTGATAAGCTCGTCAATAAATCTATCTTGCCCATATGGAGAAAGGGAGTTATATACTTGTGTAAATTTATTTTGCATTTTACTTGCAGCAACAATTTTTTTATATGCCTCAATTTTATTTGGCGAGTAAAGCATATTTATTAAATTATCTATCGCTTTTTCTATGGCTTTTGGGTGGCTTCCAAGTCTAACAGAAGCTTTTTTTGTGGTGTATTGATAATTTTTTTCTCGTTGCTCTGCATAGTACCCATACTCTTCTTTTGCGGATTGTACATATTCTTTAATTGTACTCTTAATTAGTATCAATTCTTCATTTGAAATCAATTTTTTATCCTTAAATAAAATGTTAATTTGAACAGTTATTATAGCACTTATAAATTGTGCTTCAGATTTGCTTTCAGTTTGTAAAGATACGACAAGATTTTTAGTTGTTTGTGGAAATCGTCTTTTATAGTAGTACTTTTCTCTATGTTTGAAAAGATATTGCATTGTTTGCCTTTAAAAGTGCAACCAATAGTGCAATAACAAGTTAATTCTAAGATATTAAATTTAGAATAAAGCCTATTTTAGGGAGTTTTATAAAAGAATGGTGCGGACGAGAGGACTTGAACCTCCACACCTTACGGCACTAGATCCTAAGTCTATTTTTTAGTGTTTTTCATCTTTTCTTAAACTCTTTCATTTCTTTTCAAAATCCCTATTTTTAGGACTTCTTAAATGGTTTATAGTTTTCGCATCATAACATTTATTTTCATTGTTTTTCAAATTTTGTAGTAAAAACTGTAGTAAAAAAAATAAAAAAATCACATATTAAGTAAAAAATTTGATATACTAATAACATAAAAATAGAAGCTTTGGCAAACAGAAAAAATAAGAAGATTATAATTAAAAGTGGCAGTACCTTAGGCATCATCATCACAGAGTGAGAGAGGCAATCCCTACTTATATCTTCGGGTGAACCTAAGGCTTATTGCAAGAATAATACACCTTATATATTAAAAAAGAGTTTAAATATGAAAAGTAAATTTTATGAGTCTTTGGAGTATGGTATTTCTCAGAGCCGATTATCCACTTATAAACAAGATGGTTACGGTGAGTTAGATATTTTAACTGACTATGTTTTAAATGCTAAAATCTCTCAAAATTTTTATTTCTTATTACAAAATCTTGAAGTCACGCTTAGGAATGCAATATACTCTAGTTACAAAAAACATTATTCTAATCAAGACTTTTTCTACTTAAATGAAACAAACTCTTTTAATCGATATAAAAGTAAAAAAGAAATTCACTCAAGAGAATGCTGGAAAATGCTTTGTGGTGTTAAATATAAGCTCAGACATTTGGCACATATATCTGACGGAAAGATTATCGCTGAACTTAACTTTGGTTTTTGGACAGAACTCTTAACTTCAACTGATCCAAAATACATTAATATGTGGCGTACAATATTTTCAGATGTATTCCCGAATTATCAAATTCAATCATCTATAGACCATGATAAAAATTTAATTGGCACTAAGATTGATGATATTCGAAGCTTTAGAAACCGCATCTTTCACTATGAACCCATATATCATCAAAATAATCTTCAAGATAAACATACAGAAATTTTTGACATACTAGGCTGGTTAAATAATGATATGAAAGTTTTAAATGAACTTTTTGATGAGTTTAAACATATTGAAAAAGACAGACAAAACATCGTTGACACACTAGAAAGGCTTTAGCAGCATGGCACTTAAACCGGCAGGCGGCAAATACGAAGGTGTTTGGATTAACGAACTCAAAAATGGCGACATCTCTTACTACATCAACTACCGTGACGAGCGTGGAAAACCAGTTAAATTGCAAGTTGGCAAAAAGACAAAAATTTCTGATTTTACTCTAAAAGATGCCTATGCAAAACTTATAGAGATTAAATATAAACTTCATCATGATGAAGAACCTGTCATTAAAGGCACGAGAGTTACAAAAGTAAAACTTGATGATCTTTGGAATGAGTTTTTCAAATATGCCAAAGCAAATAAAAAATCATGGACAATTGATGAGTTCAATTATAATAAACATGTAAGACCCGCATTTGGAAATAGAAATGTTAAAAGTTTAACATCATTGGATTTTGAAAAGTTCAAACAAGATCTTGTGGAAAAAGGATTGGAACCTCAAACTGTAAAACATCAATTAACCCTTGTGCGAACCATTATAAACTATGCTATCAAACATGATTTACTTAAAAATTTTACAAATCCAATCTCTAATGGCAAAGTAAAAATGCCAGAAATTGATAACAAACGACAAGCATACCTAACCAGAGATCAAGCCAAAGAAATTTTAGAAATTTTAAAATCTATACATATTCTTACATACCATTTAACTGTTCTTCTACTTTTCACAGGAGCTAGATTCAGTGAGATAACGGGTGCTTCGTCTAAAAAAAATAAAACTGGCAAAGAAACACCTCTTAAATGGTCAGATGTGAATTTTAATAACAATACAATCTTTTTTAAAAAAACTAAAAATGGAAATGAGCGACATATAGCGATGAATCATATATTGTTTCAAACGATTCAATATCTATATGAAAATAAAGTCAACGACAATGTTATTACAAATAGCGCTGGCGGCATCATACTCAGAATGCCTGATTATTTTATGACTGCCGTCGAAGTTCTTATACCAGACAATAAGATAAGAAGTAGTAAGTATAAGATTACAGCGCACTCTCTTCGACACACACATGCAAGTTGGCTTGCAGAAGCTGGGCTCGACATACTGCAAATAAAAGAACAATTAGGACATAAAAATATTGAAATGACAATGCGTTACGCTCATTTAATACCTAACATTAGGCATGACATCACTAAAAAGATTTTTATTTAATCCCTATTCCGTAACTAAAAAAGCAGTTCAGATTGTTTTTTAAATAAGGTTAAATAGTTGTTTTGATTTATGTATTGCATTACATATTATATTGAGATATAATTGTAAATCTCCACAAAAGGAACTAGGTATGTTAGAAGAACTATTTATAAAAAGCCGTGATTTTATTACTATAAATAATCAAGATTATCAAAGATATTTTATAAAAACAAAAAACTTAGAGCATAGACTCTCTATTATCATCGGTCCTAGAGGGATTGGTAAAACAACAACTGTGGCTCAATACATCACGAACAATTATAAAGAGAGTGAGGCCTTGTATGTAAATCTTGATGATATACAAATCTCTTCAAAATTTACAATGACGCAGGTTGCTGAGGAGTTTGTTCTTCATGGTGGAAAACTTTTGTGTTTTGATGAGATTCACAAATACGAAAGCTGGTCTGCTGAACTTAAAAATATATACGATAGGTTTGATAAATTAAAAATCATAGCCACTGGAAGTTCGGCTCTTCAAATCAATAAAGGAAGCCATGATCTTAGTCGTAGAGCTGTTGTTTACAATATGGTTGGTATGAGTTTTAGGGAGTTTTTAGAGCTTCACCATGGATTTATTTTTGATAATTATAGTTTGGAAGACATCATAACAAATCATGTAAATATAGCTACAAATATCAAAAAGAAAATCGAGCTTCAAGATAAGAAAATTATCCCTCTTTTTAAAGATTATCTCAAATTTGGCTACTATCCATACTATCTTTCAATGCCCAATGAGATACTCTTTTTTCAAACATTGCAACAAAATATCAATGTCTCAATAGAGAGCGATTTGCTAAATGTCTATCCAAAACTTAATGGAAGTAGCATCAAAAAAATAAAAATGCTTCTATCGGTTATCATCAAAAGTGTTCCATTTGAGCCTAACATGAGTGATATTAAAAAAGCTGCCCAAATTAGTGATGATAGAACACTCAAAGAGTATCTTGCCAAACTTGATGATGCTGGGCTTGTGAAACTTCTGATGCAAAATTCACTTGCCATGAAAAACTTTGATAAGCCAGAAAAAATTTATTTAGCGAACACTAACCTCATGTACACAAAAGAACCTAATATTGGCAATTTAAGAGAAACATTTTTTGTAAATCAGCTTGATAACTACTATAAAAATAAGCAATCGTTAAATGATGATGGAATCTTTGCTAGTAATGTGGGTGATTTTTATTGTCAAGAGAAATATACTTTCGAAGTTGGCGGTAAAAATAAAAGCTTTGAGCAGATAAAAGATATGCCAAACTCTTTCGTTGCAGGTGATAGTATAGAAATAGGATTTGGCAATAAAATCCCGTTGTGGCTTTTTGGATTCTTATATTAAACAAAGAAAATATTATGACGCTTCAACAACTTCATCAAAAACTCCACTACTTAGAATCTCAAAAATCACAACTTGAAAATGAGATTCTTCAAACCAAAAAGCAAATAGACCAACTTTCACCATTTACAAAAGAGCAAAAAATAGAGCTTTTTCAATCTCTTTTTATAGGTAGAAGTGATGTGTTTGCAAAATATTGGGTTAGTAAAGATGGATTAAAAAAAGGATATTCCCCAGCAACTTACACTTTTAAAGGAAGTGATTATATCCCCGTATCAAATGAGATTATCCAACAACACCTTGAAGGAAAAATCAGACTTGGCACTTATGTTGTGGTCAATCAGAGCATGGCTAAATTTTTAGTGATAGATTTAGATAAGGCAAGTTTTACAGAAGATGCGAGGGCAATCAAAAATATCTCCACAATTCTTGGACTAAAGCCACTTTTTGAGCTTTCAAAATCTGGCAATGGTATCCATATTTGGTATTTTTTCGAGTTGCCTATAAAAGCAAAAGATGCCAGAAAACTAGGTGATGTCATCATCACAAAAGCGATGGATGCAAGTAGTGGCATCGATATGACAAGCTATGATAGAATGTTTCCAAATCAAGATTTTGTCTCTCCTGATGCGCTTGGCAATTTAGTGGCGCTTCCACTGCATTATGGCTCAAGAAATGAAAATAAAACAGTTTTTATTGATATGGACACTATGCAACCTTATGTTAATCAATGGGAAGTGTTGCAAAACATCTCAAAAATATCCATCTATCAAGTAGCAGCAATTTTGCGAGAGCATTTGCTAAATTCAAACAGCGATGAAAACCTTATGCCATGGGAAATCAAGCAAGATAAACCACTACTATTTCCTAAAACAACCAAAGCTGTATTGTACGATGCTTTATATATCGAAAAACAAAATCTCTCTAAAGGAGTACTCAACAAACTCCAAAGACTCTCAAGCTTTTCAAATCCAGAGTTTTTTGTACTGCAAAATTTACGAAAATCAACTTTTAATACCCCAAGAATCATTACATTATTTGATATCAATGAAAGGTATATTATCGTTCCAAGAGGGCTTAAAAGTAAGGTTGTCAATCTTTTCAATGCACATAAAGCAAAGCTTTTTATTGAAGATAAACGATTTGTAAAGCCTATTGAGAAACTAACTTTCACTCTTACTTTAAAAGATGAACAACAAATAGCACTTGAAAAAATTTTAAATCAAGATTATGCAGTTTTAATAGCACCTCCTGGATTTGGAAAAACGGCAGTAGCAGCTGCAGTTTTTGAAAAAAGAAGCGTAAACACACTTATTTTGGTCAACAAAAGCAATCTCCTTGATCAATGGGTTGAGAGACTTTGTGAATATTTCAATATTGATGCTAAAACCATAGGAAAACTTGGTAACGGAAAGAAAAAACTAACATCAAACTTAGATATTGCAACACTTCAATCACTAAAAAATAGAGCGGAGCTTATAGAAGAGTACTCCCAAATCATTATTGATGAAGTGCATCATATCCCAGCCCTTTCTTTTGAAATACCTCTTAGAAAATTTAAAGGCAAATATGTTTTAGGACTAAGTGCAACACCTGCAAGGCAAGATGGAATGCACCCTATAATGTTTATGCAGTGTGGCGAGATAGCTTATGAATCAAAAAAAGAGATTAGAAAAATTCATACTTTAAAAACTGTAGTTTCGTCATTTGAAGCATTAAGTGATGATTTTGCAATTATGCTTAATGAGATAGTAGAAGATTTTGATAGGAACAATCTAATCGTTTCAGAGATAGAGAAGCTAAAAGATAGAAATATCTTGGTGCTTAGCGAGAGAATAGAGCATCTCAATATTTTATACCATCTGCTTGTTGCTAAAGGGTTAAAATCTACTCTTGTGCATGGTGGGCTAAAATCAAAAATGAAAAAAGAGTTTTTAAAAGAAGCCAATACATCTTCTATTATCTTATCTACAAGCAGTTTTATCGGAGAGGGAATTGATTTTTCACATCTTGATGCTATCGTGCTTACTATGCCGGTATCATATTGGGGAAGAATAGTTCAGTATCTTGGACGAATTGGAAGAGATGGGCAAGAGTGTATTGCTATTGATTTTTTTGATGAAAACACACCGATGCTGAGATCCAGTTTTCACAAACGGCAAAGAGGGTATAAAAAGATGGGGTATGTATCGATAGATGAAAAAGGGTTGTTTTAGCAATAATAATTTTCCAAATAGTATTTTATGATGCGATAGTATCAGATTAAATTGTCATATTTTGTCCGTTATTAAAATTTAACTTATTCTATTTGAGTTATTCACGCTTTTTGCTCATACAACCCCTCTTCCAGCTTCTTCACCTCCCCTCAATCTCCCACATCTTTTTCTCATCTTTACAATCCCTCATCCCAAAACTTTTAAAAGCATCCCCTATAATATCTGCAATAAACACCAACCCAAGCATCACAATCACATAATCAAGCGTTCCCACCGTGTTACTCCTCAACCCTGCAAAGGCGTATCTCCAAGAGCATATCCTCTCTTTTAAAATAGCTCTCTTTATAAATCTCCCAGTTCTTGCTTTTACTTACAAGCAGTTTTTGGTTATTGGTGATGCCTGTTGCGCAGAGGAGTATTTGGTTTTTTTCAAACGCTTCTCTTTTTGTATTAAGGTCAAATGTGTTGATATAGTTTATGCCTAATTTCATAAGATACATCACTCCCATAAAGAGTGTTGCAACAACAGTGACAATGATTATGCTCTCTAAAATACTCTTCATCTCTTATATCTCCTTTTTTTAAAACAGCTTCATAAAAAGCTCTCTGATTTTTTGGTATCTTTTGAATTTGATTATTACGATGATTACTCCTAAAGCTAACCCCAGCAATAGGTAGAGAAAGATTGGCGGTTCTTTTGGGCTTGGGAGAAACTCTCTTATAAGAATTAGCGTCTCTTGGTCTAATAGCATCGTTACTCCTTTGTCAGATTTGCATCTTCTAAGAGTATACAGCCGCCGATGTAAAGTATATTTTGCTCATAGATAAAGTAGTCACTCTGAAGCGTATAGCCTGTTGCTTTTGAGATGATTAGTTTTTTCTCACTCTCCTCTTTACATAAAAGCTCTTGATTATTGTAAAAACCCTCCACAAGACTCTCTCTTGTCTTTTTATAGTGCAAAGAGCCTATCGTGATGATAAGAATCACAAAGAATGCAAAGTTAAGTGTAATATCACTTTTCTTTTTACTATCAAACGAGTAAGGAATCGTTGCAAATACTGCAAGAAGAAGAAAGAGCGCCGTGAGTGCCAATATCTCTATTAAGGTAAGATGTAAATCCATAGTCTGTTTTCTCTTTTTTAGAGTATTTTATAAGGGAGTGTTGTTATAAACATCAGAGCCATAAATGTAAGAAGTGCTGTTTGGAGATGTTCAGGCATCATTTTTTAACTCTCTTTTATCTTCTGCAAACTCTGACGAGACAACCATCTCTCTTTGGATGATGCAGTACTCTTTGTATCTGCATCTGTATTTGGAGTGTGCTTCTCTTTTATGTACTCCCGATACTTTATACAATCCAAACAACCAAAATAACGCACCCTTTTTTATAAGCTCTTTTGGATGTTCACAAAGCAGCTTCTCATAATCACTGCCTGCATCGCTATGTTCATTGTAGAGTATCTGTTTCCCCTCTATGACATAAGAGCCATTCTCATCCAAAGAGAGCGTTGCATCGAAAAAGAGACTACCCATCTCTTCACAAGTAAAGTTGTAAAAACGCTCACTTAATGGGTTGATGAGTATCTGTTTCTCTTTTTCACAAATAGCGATATTGACATGGCTGTAGAGTATCTTTGGCATACGCTTCTCCTTGTTGGTTTTTCATAGTGTAATTGTAAGATGTGGAGGTGTGGGCATTGTTTCGCTCTATGTAAAAAAGTAAAAATAGCACTTTTTAGAGCTCAAAATTTGTTAATGTAATAATTTTAAAAAACCTGTTGTTGGAGATATCCATTTTAATAACAATGCCCTTTTTATTGGCGTCGTTTACAATCCAAGTGAGTTTTTTACAGCCTAATCCTTGAAGAGTTTTTGGTACTCTTTATCTTTAGAGGCTAATTCAGCTCCTCTCTCCCATCGTTCTAGCTCTGCTTGTTCCTCTTTGGCTCTTTTTTTTATTATCTCTTCATGAGAGACTTTTTCTTTAGTATTTAGACGCTCTTTTAAAATCCGCTCTATCTCTTGTGCTTCCATGTAGTCTGCAATGCTTTTGATGTGTTCATACTCTGAGATAGGAATCATAACGGCTTCTTTTTTACCGCCTCTTACTATCACCAAACGATTAAATGGGTCTTGTGAGATGTAGTCTAGGTGCTTCTCTGGGTTGTTTTTCAAATCTTTTGTTGAGACAAACTCTCTGTTTTTGTAGTTCATTAGTTACTCTCGCAGTTGATGATCTCTAAGAGCAGATCATCTTTTTTAAAAAACTTCTCCCCATAAACGCTCCACCCCTCTTTTATAGAAACAAGATAGTGATGCTTCTTTTGGAGTGCTCCTGCTTCGCAGATAAGTGGACGCTCATCATAAAATGCTGCTCGGTTTGCTTTTATGACACTATTTTCATAGAGTGAAAAAAGGTAGGAGAGCATGGTTACAAATACAAATGAGCCTATAAAGATAAAGGGTACCGTCCATAATGAGGATTTCTCACTTTTTTTTAAAGAAGAGAAGTGAAGCAACATAAGTGTAAAGCCAAGAAAGGCAGAGAGTTTCAAGTTTTCAAGAGTCACGCTTTGTCCTTTTTTTATCTTTGCAAAAGTATAAAAAAGAGGGGTGAAAGCGTGGGTGCGTTGTTTGTGATGGTAAGATGTTTTAGAGGTGTTGTTGTTTTTACAGAAGATGTAACTACTTTTTTACACTCTCTATCTTTTGGCAGATTTCGCTCATGACATACTCTAGTTTTTTTGCTTTTTCGTAGTAGTTTAGGAATGGTTCTACCCATATAGGAACAGGAAGCGGTTTGCCGTTTTTCATAACTCCCCAATTATTTACAGTTGTATATGGAACTCCAGATAAATCTGAAAACTCTGTTTTATCAAATCCCAACTCTTTTAATTTTGAAATAAACTGTTCTTTACTCATATTTGTATGCATATTAACCCTTTTAGATAAATTACTATTATTTTATCATATTTCATAGTAAATAGCTATTATTTACTTGACACCGTAAGTAATAAGCTATATAATAATTAATATAAATAGTAAATTACTTAGGAGCATAAAATGAAAAAAGCAACACACCTCACCAAAGAGTATAGATACACCCTCTTCGTACTCACAATCGAACTTTTAGTGAGTATATCTCAAGCACTGCCGCTATTTACTAGCGCAGCGTAAATAAAAAGAAAGGATTTTTTTACCATGGCACAAAAATCATACGATAAAGCTCTCTTTAGACTTATATCTATACTCTCGATGCTTACTAAAGATGAGAGACCAACCATTCCCTCTTTGGCAGAGGAGTTCAATGTCTCACAAAGAACAATTCAGACGGATGTTTATAAAAGGTTGAGTGGGTTTGATATCACTAAAGATAGAGTTGGGAGACTTGTTTTTAGGGATGGGTTTGATATTTTTGGTGTGGTTGGGAAGTTGGGGAAGAAAGTGAGGGAGTGCTGAATTGATTTTAGATTTTTATGTACAGCATTGCAATAGTAACTTTTCTTCGATTTAGTCATTTTATGTCCACTTAAAACTCTATAATTCTGCAAACATTTAAGGAGTGATATATGAAAAACACGAAACAACGTATAGTTTGGGCGTTTAGCCCTGTTCAAAGAGTTAAGGCGAGTAAAAAAATATACTCTCGTAAAAAAAATCACATGGAGGAGTTTTAATGAAAAAATTATCAAGTTTACTTCTAGCTGCTGCTATAGCGGCTTCAACTTTGGCTGCGGATGAGCTAAGAAGCACGGTGTATATCGGTGCTGCGAGTTCTTCTATAGAAAATAAGAGCATGACTGAAGTGGTGTTTGGATTTGGCGGAGATAAGATTTATGATAGCGGACTTATCATGGGTTTTCATAGTGAGTACAGCTACGGCAGTATAGAAGCCGAGTCTTCAAATGACAAAAGCGGTGTCTCTACTATAGAGGTTGACTTAAAAGGCGGTTACTCTCCTTTTAAAAATTTCTCGGTATTTGCACTGGTAGCTGGGGCGGGGCAATACATAGAGAGTGATGCAGCTTATGGTTTTGGGTACGGTGCAGGAATGGACTATGCGCTTACAGAGAGTATTATTTTGGATATGAGATACAAAACTTACAGCATGAAAGATGCTCTGCTAGACTACGACTATGACAAAGCCGTTCTTTCTTTGAGATATAAGTTTTAAACTCTGTTCTAAAAAACCTCACTTATACTTTTCTCAAGTTATCCTCAACTTGAGAGAGTTGTATTATCAATTTCTCTTACTTCTAGTCATTTTATGTCCAGTCAAAGCTCTATAATTTCCTAAATATTTATGGAGTTATATATGAAAAACAAAATTGTATCTATTGCACTGGTGTCGCTTTTATCTATGAGTTTTAGCGGCTGTTTTAATAATGAGGCTTCATGTAGCGGATCAACCGAAGCTCAGTTAGTAGAGGAAATCGCTCTTCCAAGTATCAAAGATAAGTTTATATATCAAAAAATGAATGATATAGAACCTATGTCTGGAGTATATCTATACATGAAAAAATTGGCATCTACCGTTGGAGGTGACAACAAAAATGTAAAGAACCAGTACGAAGAAACTTACAACAAAGCAAGCGAAGAAGCTGAAAAAGAGTTTCAGAATTACAAATTTGAACTAGAGGGAATTCGCACGACTAGCAAAGACAAAGAGTTACATCAAGTTGAATGCAGTGCTACTGTAAAAGTGAAGTTGGCTTCTTACGAAGGCAGTTACAATATAGAGTATAGCTCTCAACTAAGTGATGATAAAAATAGCGTTTATGTTGAAGTAAGCTCATTAGAGTAAATTTTAAAAGGAGAAAATAGAATGAAAAAGTTTCTTATATTTAGTGCTTTAGCTATAGCGGCTATGGCAAATGAGGTTCAGGTTTTTACATCCAACACAATGCGTATTGAGTTGGATAATGATTCAAAGATAGAAAAGCTCTTCTTTGGAAAGACAAAAGAGTTTTATGAAAAACAAGGCGAGATTCTAAAAGATCTTCAAAAAAACAGTACTTCTGCTTTAGCAACAGGCACCATAGCAACACTTCAAGCTTCAAGCGGTGAGATAGCTAAAAACATAGTAGCAGGCGGAAGCGGCGCAGGCGGTGTGGACACGAACGGCGGTTTGATTGCTATAGGTGCGATGGTAGCTATAGCCGGAGGTAAAGCACTTTTTGACTATGCAAGAGAAGATCATGAATATATGATGATGTCCAAAGCCATCAACAGCAAGGGCGAAGAGACATTGTTATATACACTGATAGTTGCCAACAATTCACTTGAGACGCAAGAGGGTGAAGAGATGGCTTTGGGTGAACAAAAAAAATTATTGAAGGATAAGTAAAATGGGTAAAGTAGTTTTAAGCGTAATTTTGGCGATTATAATCATTTTTATGAGCGGATGCGGTGCAAAAGCTCCAAGACCTATGAATATGGTAGAGACATCTATTAAAGGCAAAATAGCCAATATAGCGATAGCAGGTACAATAAACTCTGATAAAGACAAAGCCTCTGTACTTCAAAACACCGCTATTCAGATAAAAGAAGCGGCTAATATTTTCAAAGAAAACGGGTATTCGTACTTTTGGATAAGTAGCAACAAAAAAAATAACGGCATACCTCTTAATATCACCGATATGAAAGGTCTAGTTTCATACTGCTACCCACAGAGTAAAGGGTTTCATGCAGACGATACAAGTGCAGGAAGCTCTTCGTTAGAGCAAAAGTGTAATTTGGAGCTTATGAAAAACCAAAACACAACATTTTATGAGCTAGTTCCTGAAGAAAAACCTCTACACGATAAACCTACTTGGAGTGTAGATCAAGTTTTAGCGGACGAGTTTATAGAGGGTTTTATAAAAGCTGCTATTGAAGACGGTAAATACGAAGACAAAGAGCTGAAGTTTATAAAAACATACCAAAAATATTAAGGAAAAAAGATTATGAAAAAGTTATCTTTAATGGCAATCATGGCGTTAAGTTTAGCAACAGGAGTTCAAGCAATTGATAATACACCTTTTTTTACTAAACATAAATTAGAGGAATCTAAAAATATAGATAATAGTGATAAAAATAGTAATGTTTATATCGGGATTTCCAGAACAACTTTTTCTACGAGTGACATAAAAATTTTAAGTGCTCAACCTGCAAAAGAGATTGTAGGAGAAGGCGGTTCTGAGATAGATTTAAGAATAGGTTTGGCTTCTTCAAGAAAAAGCGATAAATCAGAAG
>MICC01000097.1 GCA_001829715.1 Sulfurimonas sp. RIFOXYB12_FULL_35_9 | reverse complement strand
AGAGCAACAGCATTTTCAGTGGCTGCATAAATATTTACTTTAGCAACAGTACTTTCATAAGAATCTGCGCCAATTAAAACATTACCATTACCCAATACAGATAATCGAAGCTGCCCCCAAGTAAATATATCAACACCGCCAAAACCGGCAATATATGAGCCGTCATAAGAAGAATATTGCGGTCTGTGAAACCCAAAACCAATTTGATTCAAATATTTGCTGTTATAAGAAAAATCATCACCTGCCGTAAGAATAATACCGGGTGAATTATTATCTGTTGTATTCGCTACAGGTATTTTAACTGAGCCGGCTACGTCTAATTTTGCACTTGGTGTTGCAGTCCCAATCCCAACCTTTCCTGTTCCATTGGTAGATAGAATAAGATGCCCATTTGTATATTCATTGCTTATAGTCATAGTTGAAGACCCGGCTGTACCATAGCCAAAGTAACCTTTTCTTCCAGAACCATAACCTGCTGGATAAAACTGCATATAAGTTGAATTTGTGCCTTCCATGTTCATACTTGCTCCATTGTGTAAAATGTGAATTTTTGTTTGTGGGCTTGTTGTCCCAATACCAATATAACCATAAGCATTTACACGAAACCTCTCAACGCCATTCGTTGAAAAACCCAATTGGTTTGTGCTTGCTAAAAACAAACCTGTATTCGTTTCCGAAGTAAACGAAAAACTAGGAGCAGTAGCATTGCCACTAATTGTTCGTGCGTGTCCTGTAGAAATTACCTGAAATTGGTTGCTACTGCCAACTGAAAGTAAAGCTGATGGCGTTGATGTACCAATTCCAACATTACCACCGCTAATTATTTTTATTTGTGCTTTTAATGTAAAAGCAAACACACACATTGCTGTAAAAACTAAAAATTTTTTCATTGTTGTTTAGATTTAATTGCCCCGAAGTTCCACAGGCTTTTAATTCAGAAGAAATAAAAAGCGTGGAACTGCAGCTTATCTATGTAAGAGGTACTGGTATACCTGATGTACAAATAATACAGTCCACGCCGTTGCCGGCGTACTGCTTATTATTCTTGTACATCTTGAAAATTACCAGTTTTCTTACATAAGAATAAAAGCTAACGCTTTTTATTTTAAAATAGAATTAAATAAAATTTTACTTATTTGAACTAACGCACCCCCTTTCAA
>MICC01000096.1 GCA_001829715.1 Sulfurimonas sp. RIFOXYB12_FULL_35_9 | reverse complement strand
AATCTATCTATCAAAGATATACTTGAAATTCAAATGTCTGAATATATACTAAATATGTTAGAAAGATACAATATAGGTTCAAGAGTAGTTTTTGAGATAGTTGAATCTGAATCTATTGAGAACTTTGAAGGTGTTATACACTTTATAAATCAGGTAAAAAAGCATAACTGTAAAATAGCAATCGATGATTTTGGTACCGGATACAGCAACTTTGAGTATCTTATCAAGCTTAAAGCTGATTTTTTAAAGATTGACGGATCTTTAATTAAAAATCTTGATAAGGATAAAAATGCCTTTGTGGTAGTCTCCACTATAGTTGAGTTCTCTAAAAAGCTTGGTATGAAAACGATTGCCGAGTTTGTTGAAAATGAAGAAATCTTCAAGATTGTAAAAGACCTTGGTATTGACTACTCTCAAGGTTATTACTTCTCTGCGCCGAAAGATATATTAGAAAATTATAAAAATTAACAAATTAGAATATTTTATTAATTTTTATGCTAAAATAATAGGTATAAAAAAAAGGGTGCCTATGAAAAGAATGTCCATAAAGAGTCAAGTTATACTATTGGTAGTTTTATCTTTAGTATTATTAGCGTTGATATCTACTTATATATCAAGCTCGAAAAGTAAAGAGGCTCTTTTAAGTGCCAATGATTCTCGACTATCAATGGGAAGAGATCTAAAGAAAAACCAAATTCAAAACTTCTTTAGTGAAAAAATCGGTGATATAGAGGTTCTAGCAAGATCACAGAACCTAGAAGAGTTAGTTAAAGATCTGACACATGTACACAATGAACTGGAAGTTCAAGCAGGAGATGCATATCCTGTCCAAGACCCTCTTTCAATTGAAAAAACTAAAAAACATGAAACATTTTTTCAAGGCTATATGAAAGATTACGGCTACTATAATGTTTTTGTTATCTGCGCAAAACATGGTCATGTTATGTACAGTGGTGCAAAAGAGCCTGATTACGGTGCAAATCTTACAAGCGGTTCGCTCAAAGAGAGCGGTTTAGCTCAAGCATACAAAGAAGCTCTTAAAAACGGTCGTCCTACTTTTGTAGATATGAGACCTTACGCGCCGAGCAAAGACGCGCCTGCTATATTTTTAGCAACTCCTGTAAAAATAGACGGAGAAGTTAAAGCAGTACTGGCATTTCAGCTCTCTGATGAAGCAATAAGCAAAATCATGAACTACCGTGAGGGATACGGCAAAACTCAAGAAGATTACCTAGTCGGAGCAGATAAACTGATGAGAAGTGATAGCTTTTTAAGAAAAGACACCCACTCTCTTAAAGCATCTTTTGCAAATCCTTCAAAAGGTTCTGCGGATACGGAAGCTTCAAGAGCGGCTCTTGGCGGTCAGACAGGCAATAGCGTCGCAGCCGGATTTGACGGAACAAGCGTTATTTTTGCTTACTCTTCTATAGATATCGGAAAAGATTTTAAATGGGCGATTGTCTCGAGAATAAGCGAGGATGAAGTTGTAGCATCCGCAAATGAGATTCGCAACACTTTAATTATTGATGCACTTATCCTTTTAGCAATTATTATTGCCGTTGCAATGTTTTTGATAAATGCAAGTTTGGTAAAACCTATAGAGAGTTTCAAAGCAACACTTTTAAATATAGCGGATAATAAAAACTTAACTATTAAAGTCGATGAAAACGCTCCGTTAGAGCTGTCACAGATGGCACATAGCTTTAACTCGCTTATTGCTACGCTAAAAGATCTTATTGAAAATTCAAAACAGAGTGCAAGCGAAAATGCTTCCATCTCACATGAGCTTTCAACGACTGCAATGGGCGTTGGAGAAAATGTTGAGAAGAGCGTTGTGGTTATTGACGAAGCTACTAAAAAAGCAGGCGAGATCAAAGATGAGATTCAAAGAGCCATCTTAGATGCACAAGAGAGTAAAAAAGATATTATAAGAGCAAATGAAAATCTTATAGCCGCTAGAGAAGAGATAGTTCATCTTACTTCAAAAGTTCAAAGTTCTGCTCAGCTTGAAATTGAACTTGCAGATAGAATGCAGACTCTCTCACATGATGCTAACGAAGTAAAAAGTGTACTTGGAATTATCTCCGACATTGCAGACCAGACAAATCTTCTTGCACTCAATGCGGCTATTGAAGCTGCTCGTGCAGGCGAACATGGAAGAGGATTTGCAGTCGTTGCAGATGAAGTGCGAAAACTTGCAGAGAGAACGCAAAGAAGCTTAACGGAAATCAATGCTACTATCAATGTTATAGTTCAATCTATAGTAGATGTAAGCGGACAGATGAGTTCTAACTCTGAGGAGATTCAAGAGTTGTCAAACAGTGCCTCTGATGTTGAGATAAAAATCAACGAAAGTGTTTCTATCGTCAATGAAGCCGTACATGCGAGTGACAGAACTGTAAGCGACTTTGAAAAAACCGGTAAAAATGTAGAATCTATTGTTTCTCAAGTTTCACAAATCAATGAAATATCTTCAAAAAATGCAAGAAATGTTGAAGAGATAGCAGCGGCGGCTGATCATCTAAACTCTATGACAAATGAACTTCATACAAAACTGGAAACATTTAGGACGTAAACAAACTCTACGAGATTTCATGCTTGATGGCAGGATCTCGTTTTGTTACAATTTTATCAAAATTTAGAAGAAAATTATGGTAAAGTACTCTTACTTTTTTATACCGGAAAACAAATATTTATGAATCTAAATTTAAAGTCAAAACTACTATTCTTATCCATTGTACCGCTACTTTTTGTCATAGTTTTATCATTTATAATCTTGCTTGAACTGTTCAATAATAATAAAAATCTTGAACATACAAAATATCGCATACTCGAAGCTGAAGCGATATCTAAAGTTATTCACTACATGCAGATTGAGAGAGGCTTAACGGCAGGATTTATTGCAAGTGACAATTTAAACAGCAAAGATGATATCCTTTTGTCGGCTATGGAGAATGTGGATAAATCTATCGACAGAGCAAAATTCCTATTTTTACATATAACCAAAAACAGTAATAGATATATCATAAACATTCTCGATAGTGTAAAATCAAATAGAAAAAGTATATACCTTCTCAATATGCCCATCTCCGAGGCAAAGAGCTACTACACCAAAAACATAGCAGATCTCCTTGCTTTTATCAAAACCATACCGACCACAATGGATGATAAAGAAAACAGAACATATATAGCCGCGTACAATCATTTGTCCGCTTCCAAAGAAGCACTTGGACAAATAAGAGCGGCTCTTAATGAGGTTTTTACCACTAATATATTTTTAGATAATCTTTTTTTCTCTTTTGCAGGCAACCTTGAAATATATAACTCAAATGCAAGCGGTTTTGAACTTATTGCTCCTAAGAAGTTACTTATTTTTCATAACCACAACTTTACCAATTCCGTTGTTGAAGATACATTTGAAATGATGCAAACTGCTATAGATAATAAAAATAGCGGGGATTTCAACATTTCTGCACAAAATTGGTTTGATAAATCAACCAAAAGCATAAATCTTCTAAAAGAAACGGAAGACGAACTGTTTAAAAATGTAAATAAATTAATAAATGAAAAATTAGATTTAATCTTTTATGAGATGACACTGCTTATCTCCTTTTTAGCACTTTCTGCTATTTTAGTCACTATTTTAATGGTACTTATAATCAAAAAGATTCTCTCCTCTACAAACACGCTAGAGAGAGAGTATGGAGATTCTCTTTTACTTTTAGAACAGTATAAAACGGCAGTAGACAAAAGTTTTATCGTTACAAAAACAAATGCAAAAGGAATTATCACCTATGTAAATGATGAGTTCTGTAAAATAAGCGGTTACTCAAAAGAGGAGCTTTTGGGAAAAGCGCACAACATCGTAAGACATCCTGATACTCCAAAAGAGACATTTAAATCTTTGTGGCATACGATAAAAGATCTCAAACAACCTTGGTCGGGAGAGATACAAAATCGAAATAAAAACGGCACATCATATTGGGTAAAAGCTATTATAAATCCTATTATGGACAGTACAGGCAAAGTAGTGGAATATATCGGAATTAGGTCAAACATAACAGAGATCAAAAACGCTTCTACTATTGATTTTATGACCGGTTATGGAAACAGAACAAAACTAAACAGTGATATAAATAAGCTGCAAAACATCTCTCTGGCAATCTTTAATCTTGATAATTTTAGACAAATCAATGATTTTTACGGACATGAATTTGGAAATAAAATTATTATCTCTATTGCAGACAAGATTTTCAGCTTAATTGCAGATGATG
>MICC01000095.1:1387-21082 GCA_001829715.1 Sulfurimonas sp. RIFOXYB12_FULL_35_9 | reverse complement strand
TCCTTGTATTTTACTGTTGTTCATTCTGGCTATGGTCTAAGGTTTAAAACTGCTGTTTCTCTCTTGTTGCACATCAAGTTCCATAAATAATCTTTCCAATAGCTTTACTTTTTAGTAAACCCAAAAGCTTTTAATACGTTTACCTGCACTAATATCTTTAGCAAACTACTCCACATATATTATCTGATATTGAATTTTGCTATTATTGGCAGGTGATCAGAGTAGCCTTCTCCCTTGTGTTTTTTAATACTGCCTTGAGAGATCTCCCAGCGATTTACACCTTTTTTACTTAAGAGATAGTTTCTATTAAAATTTGTAATGCTGTTTTTTATATATGAGAAATCTCTATTTTGTAGAAGTGGCTGAGAGATTAAAATATTATCAAGTGCCTCTTTTTTATCTTTATATATATGGGTATATCTATTCTCTTCATCCGTGTCATACCAAAGATTGTAGAAACTCTCTTTTGCACTGCTGATTTTTGAGCTATTTTCTTGCTGATTGATAGTCCCTAAAATATGGTTTATTCCGGTTATGCCGTTAGTATCATTATGCTTTCTATTTCTTGCAAATTTTATATGCTCTTCATAGTCTGAATTAAAATCACCCAGTAAGATAATATTTTTGTCATATCCTATCTCTTCTACCCTCTTTTTTAAGGCTTTCGCAGAGACTACTCTTTTACTCTCAGGTCCTGATTTTGCTTTCCAGTGGTTTACAAATATATATAATTCTTGATTCTCGATTTTAAATTTTGCCTCTAAAATGTTTCTATGCTCATTTGTCAGTGTTACACTCAACTCTTTTGAGTATAAAAAAGGAATTTTGCTAAGAAGTGCTACTTTAACGGTCGTATCTTTTTTATCTGCTATCGAGTAGTATTGATAGTAAAGTCCTTTTTGTTTTAGTGCAAATCTTAGATCCATAAGTGCTTGAAGATTCTCTATTTCTTGCAAAGCTATGATGTCTGCATCCATCTCTTTTATAACATGTGAGATATTTTCAAGTTTTATCTTGTAATTTCTTTGATTCCAGTTTGAGGTGCTATTAGGAATATACTCCTCATATTCAGTACCGTTTTTTTCTAAATCAAAGAGATTTTCTACATTGTATGTTGCTAGTGTCAAAATTTTATCTCCAAAAAGAGTTGCAAAAAGTGTAAAAAGTAAAAAAAGTGTTTTCATATCGTAATTCCATTCAATCTCAGTAAGTTATTAGGATTTGGCTCTCTGCCCATAAGTTCTTTAAAAAGCTTCTCCATGCTCAAAGATCCGCCTCTGCTTAAAACTATATTTAGATATTTTTTTGCTATCTCAGAGCCAAATATCCCCTCATCGACTACGCTAAAAAACGCATCGGCACTTAGTACTTCAGCCCATTTGTAGCTGTAGTATCCTGCTGCATAACCGCCTGCAAAAATATGAGAAAATCCATTTTGGAACTTGTTATATGATGGCGGTTTTATCAGTGCCGACTCTTCTCTAATGGAGTCTAGCAGATTTTGAACTTCATCGCCTTGATAGAGTTCTGTGTGAAGTTTGAAGTCAAAGATAGAAAATTCTAGTTGTCTGAGCATTCCTGAGGCTGAGAGAAAGTTTTTGCTGCGTACCAGTTTCTCTATCATCTCATCTGGAATTATCTCTTTTGTTTCATAGTGAGTTGCAAATAGTTTAAGCACATGTGGTTCGTATGCAAAATTTTCCAAAAATTGTGACGGAAACTCTACCGCATCCCATTCGACGCCATTTACGCCGCTTACCTCATTTTCATCTACGCTGCTTAACATATGGTGGAGCGCATGTCCCATCTCATGGAAAAGTGTTACAACATCATCATGTCTTAAAAGTGAAGGATTATTTTCAGAGGAGGGTGGAAAGTTGCACACTATAACAGCAGATGCAAGCTGTTTATTTCCTTTTTCATCTATGCAGTGTGTTTGAAAATTATTCATCCAAGCACCGCCCTGTTTGCTTTTTCTTGCTTCTAGATCTAGATATAGTCTGGCTTTTAGCTTATCTTCCATGTAAAGATCATACGAAAATGCCTTTTCATCCCAAAGTTTTTCATCTGTTTTTTTAAAAGTAATCCCAAAGAGTTTGTTTAGAAAATCAAACATTCCATTTAAAACGCTCATTTGCTCAAAATATACTCTGTAAAGTTCTTCATCTATATCATACTTCTCCTTTTTGAGCAGTTCGCTATAGTAAGCGGTATCAAAGCTACAAAGCGGCTTATGAGCCATTTCTTGAAGCTCTTTTATCTCGGCATGAGCCTGTTCTTTAGAGTTTATTAGCAGTTTTTCCAAAAAGTTTATAACGCTTTTTTCATCTTTTGCCATTTTGCTTGCAAGCGAATAAGCAGCGTAGCTAGGAAATCCCAAAAGTCTACTCATCTCATTTTTAAGGGCTAAAAGCTCATCTATAATCTGCTCATTTTGCGGAGCTCTTGTTACATAGGCACGGTAAAGTTCTTCTCTGATTTTCTCATTTTTCCCATAAGTCATGTATGCAATATATGATGGCATTTGAAGCGTGAATCTATATTTTGTAACTCCGTTTTCTTCAAATTTTGCGTCTAGGAGATCACTCTGCGGTATACCCTCTACATCTCTCTCGTCCGTTATAATATACTCATAAGCGGAAGTTGCATCTAACACATTTTGCGAAAAGTCGTTTGATAGCTCACTTTTTCTAATATTTATCTCTTGAAGCCTCTCTTTTGTTTTTTCATCCAGATGTGCGCCGCTTAGCTCAAAGTTTTGAATATTTAACTCTAAAACTTTTTTTTGTTCTTGGTTTAAATTTTTCTCATTTGAATAGATCTCTTTGTATGCTTTGTAAATATTCAAATTTTGTGAGAGTTTTGTAGAGTATTCGGTTATGATAGGCAGGGAGTCGGCATAGATCTCCTGTGTTTTTTCTGTGTTGTTTACGGAGTTAATATGTGATAGCGGTGTAAAAAACTGTTCTAAATACTCATCCATCATGCCAAGCGGTTTTACAAAATTTGAATATGTTTTCTCTTTTATCTTTAAGAGTTCATCTATCTTTTTGTTGTTTTCTTCTACTCTTTTGTTTAGCTCATCTATAAAGCTATCTAGATCTACATTAAATTTTAAAAATTTACTCATTTTTCAATCCTCTTCATCTCGTTTTTGTTTTGTGGCATTAAATTTGTTAATTAAAATATCATCATATTCGTTTGACTTTTCAAAAAGTCTCTTAAATGCGGTTTTTCCCTCTTTTTGTGTCAATGATGAATCAACTATTATATATGAGAGGTAGATGAAATTTTCATTGATGGAAAATCTAAGATAGGAGAGTTTTTGGTTCTCTTCAAGCAGATAGTCATAAATTTGCGATATGTTTTCTTTTGGAATAACGCATAGTTTAGAGTCGCCTATAATAATGCCGTTTTCATAGTAGTTTATCTCTATTCGAGCAGTTCCGTAATCAACTCTCCATGAAGCTTGAGACCTTCTTGCTAATGTAACATTTACGTCCAAAGATGCCAGAATCTCCTCAAAAAGTTTTGTGCTTCCTGTTGGATTGTACCCTTTTCTTCGCAGTTTTGCGACTTCTAGTTTTATGCCGCACTCTGAGCAGTAATCATTTTTTATATCTTTTTCATCAATCAAATTTTTACATGACGGGCATTTAATAATATTTTGGCAACCAAGGATTTTATAGCTTTTGAGAGCCTCTTCCACATAATAGTATGGAAGTGCAAAGCCTAAATTATTTGAATTTTGTATGATAAAAGTATTTACGCCTATCACTTCGCCGCTTATATTTAGCAGAGGTCCTCCGCTGTTTCCTGGGTTTATCGCAGCGTCAATCTGTACATATTCTAGTTCACCGTAAATTCTTGAAGCTTTTGAAACTATCCCCTCGGTTGCGCTGTAGTTGAGTCCGTACGGATGACCGACTGCAATGGTAGTATCGCCGTCCTCAACCCCTTTTGTAGATAAAACAAGAGGATTTTTGGGTGTCTCAAAATCATAGCTTATAAATGCAAGGTCAAAATAGGCATCATCATATACAACTTTTGCAATGCTTCTTTTTATCTTTTTTGCACTAATGACAACCTCTTTCATGCCGGAGACCACATGTGAGTTTGTGACTATGAGATCTCCTATGATAAAGCCTGTTCCGCTTCCATAAGGTGTCATAATCTGTATGATATTTTCGATATAAGTTTCCAATATAAGCTGCGTATTCACGTCTATATCTCTTCGAAATTAAGATTTTTTATCTGTAGATAAAAGCTGTTGCTAAACTCGTTTAGCGATGTAAAGTTGAGCTTTTCGCCAAAAGGTTTTAGAAGTTTAAAACGGTTTTGATGCGGAGCAATAATTTCATCTATTCTTGAGATAATCGCTCTTTTTGCAAAAGTTGAGTTCTCTTTGTTGTAGAGCGGAGTATAGCCAAGAGAAGTAAAAAAATCCGGATCTTGAATCTCTACTAAAGTATGAAGCAGATTTTTCAAGACAACATGTAACCCGTAATTGTATAAAATATAGAGTGCCACATAGTTGTATATGGTTGGGATTACTTGATTATACCTGTTGTTTTTGTACCATCTTATTTTTGCAAGAGATTCTGTTATAAATACTTCAATCTCTTCTTGAGATGTTTTTTCAAGCGGGTTAAAAGTATATTTTGCATTATAAAAATTTGTTTTAAACTCTTCAAAATCCATCTCTTTTAGTTTATTTATGTAAACTCTTAACTCTTCGTTTTTTGCCTCTACCGTTGCATTCTCATCGCTAAAATACTCCTGCACCTTTTTGCTTGATTTTTGAAATATCCCATATTTTGGTACCAATAAGTAGTCGATTTTAAAAATAAGATACAAGAGTATAAAAGATTGCATTGCCGCATTGTCATTTGATGGCAATGTTGATATTTTAGCCGTTGATTCATTTATCCATCTATGCAGAAAATTATATTTAAGTTGGAGTTCAGACTCATTCATCGCACTTAAATGCTCTGTGTCTTCTATAGGAATATCCAAAAATTCACTCTTTGTATACTCTTTGTCAAAGTCGGCATTAAGTGCAATCTCTCTTAAGGGAAAGAAAACTTTTTGCGGATTCATGGTGATGTTGTCAAGAAAAAGTTTCAGTTTTATATACTCATCGTCGCTAAAATAGTAAGCATAAGTGAGTTGATAGTTTCTCTCTAAAATCAGCCGCTTAAGAGCCACGTTTGCAGATGATTTTTTTGTAAGAATAGCTTCCGCATAGAGATTTTCTTTTGTAATAGTGCCGCTTATTTTAGCACTGCCTTGAAATATTTCAAAGTTTAGTCTATCTGCTTCATGCGTGGTTATAATGTTCTTGTTTGAGGTGCCGTTTGAGTAGTTTTCAAGAGATTTAAAAAAGTATTCATACCCTTTTAGTATATCTTTAGCTTCAAATGCTTCGTAAGATTTGTTGAACTCTTCTTCTTCATTTTCGGACAAATCTGCATTTATCCCTCTTCCAAAAGAGTGTTTTAATTTCATCTTAGGTTCAAAAAAATTTAACCAGCCCATCTACTCTCTTTTATTTAATTAGGTATCATTATAATAAAAACACCCTTATATCTTTGTAAATATGGGGTTAAACGCTTTTGAAGAGATAAGGATTTTATCGCCGACAGAGAGATTTTCAATATCTTTTTTAACGGCAGTTATCTTTAAGACCTCATTGTTTGCCATAACATCTATGACATAGAGAATATCACTTTTGTTTATCGAGAGTACTTCTCCCGCTACTTTAAACTTTCCGCTTAGATTTGAAGAGGCAAAAACCTCGGACGGAGTTCCATCATCTGTGATATCTCCCAAAGAGATTTTAAAAATTCTGTTTGAGAGCTTGAAAACTTCGCTTACATCATGACTTACCAAAATGGAGGTGACATCAAATTTTTTATGCACTGCCAAAAGTTCATCTTGAAGCTTTACTCTCATAGCATGGTCAAGCGCCGAAAGAGGTTCATCAAGAAGGAGCAGTTTTGGGCTGCTGACAAGTGCTCTTGCAACCGCTACTCTCTGTTTTTGTCCGCCGCTTAGCTGATCACTCATCATTAAAGACAGATTTTCAAGCTCCATAATCTCTAAAATTTCATCGACTCTCGCACTCTCATTTTGATTTTTTAGAGCAAATAGAAGATTTTTTTTAACACTCATGTTTGGGAAAAGCGCATAGTCTTGAAATACAAACCCTACACCTCTTTTTTGCGGAGTCAGGTTTATCTTTTTACTGCTGTCAAACCAAACTTCATCACCGACTTTTATCTCTCCGCTATCGGGATTTTCTAATCCGGCAAGTATACGCAGAAGTGTAGTTTTTCCGCTTCCGCTCTTTCCAAAGAGTGTTAAAAAATCTCCCTCTCTTATCTCTTTGTTTACATGTAGGACAATCTTTCCGTCTGCCGTGTTTAGAGTTTTTTTTATGTTAATTTTTATCATTTATTATAAATCTATCGTGAGCATTTTTGAACTCTTCTTGTTTGTTTTGATAATTTTAGCCAATAATCTATTTTTTTGAGCGTGAAAGATGGTTGATAATGAAAAAAAATACCTCTTTTTTAATATTGAGGACTTTAAGAGACATTTTTAAAAGTGATGGTACAATGTTCGCCATAAAATTTTTTAATATAAAACGTCAAAAAACTAGCTATCTGCTGAATATGCCGTTGCTATTACAAAGGAAAATAAGTGTGTAAAGATTGCGGTTGCAGCATAGTAGAACATAGTCATTCCCACGAAGAGAGTCATTCCCACGAGCATCATCACCATCACGGAGATACTCATAAACACCATCATCATGAAGAGCCGCATAAACATAGCCATTTGCATGACAATCCTCAGCTAAATGACCCTAAAACCATTTCGGTAATAGCAAAGATTTTGGATAAAAATGACCATGAAGCAGGGCATAACAGAGAGCATTTTAACTCTCACGGTGTTTTGTGCATAAATCTTATGAGTTCTCCAGGAAGCGGAAAAACTGCACTTTTAGAGGGACTCTCAGAGTTACATGAGTTTAAATTTTGCGTAGTTGAGGGTGATTTGGAGACAAGCAGAGATGCGGATAGGCTCAAAGCAAAAGGGATACAAGCTCATCAGATTCAAACCGGTTCTGCATGTCATCTTGATGCGTTTATGGTGCATAAAGCACTTCATCACATGGATTTGGATAGTGCGGATGTCTGTTTTATAGAGAATGTCGGAAACCTTGTTTGCCCTGCCAGTTATGATGTGGGAAGCCACCTAAATATTGTTTTGGTAAGCATTCCCGAGGGCGAAGACAAGATTGCAAAATATCCTGTAATGTTTCGCAAAGCGGATTTGATTTTATTTACAAAAGTGGATTTGCTTCCCTATTTTGAGTATGACATCCAAAAAGAGAAAGAGAGTGCAAGAAAGTTAAATCCAAGTGTTGATATCCTTGAAGTCAGCACAAAAGATGAAGCGTCACTGAAAAAAGTTTCTCAGTGGATTAAGTTTAAAATGGAGATGCGTTAGTGTGCCTCTCCATTCCATCAAAAGTTGTTAAGATAGATAAAGAGAGTTCTATCGCTACAGTCGATACCATGGGCGTGCAAAGAGAGGCTAGTTTGGCTCTAGTTGGAGATGAAGAGCTACAAGTCGGCGATTTCGTTCTTTTGCACATAGGGTTTGTTATGAAAAAAATTGATGAGCAAGAGGCGTTGGAGAGTTTAGAGATCTATAGAGATATTATAGATAGGATGAACGAAGATGATAAGAGGATGGCAATTTTAGGAGAAGATGCGCTTTGATGGAGCAACTAGAATTAAAAAACTTATATGACGGCTTCAGAGACGCTCCTACCATCAAAGCCTATGCCAAGCTTATAGAAGAGGATGCCAAAAAGCTACAATCTCCCATAAACATCATGGAAGTTTGCGGCGGACATACACACACCATCATGAAGTACGGGCTACTTCAACTTCTGCCTAAAAATATCAAATTTATACATGGTCCGGGATGTCCGGTATGCATCATACCAAAAGAGCGAATTGACCATGCATACATTTTAAGTATGCAAGAAGATGTGATTTTGGTTACTTTGGGAGATATGATAAAAGTACCGGGGAGCAAAGGAAGTCTGCAAGATGCAAGAAGCAGAGGTGCAGATGTAAGGTTTGTCTACTCTCCGTTTGATTGTTTAAAAATTGCTCGCCAAAATCCGACTAAAAAAATCATCTTTTTTGCCATAGGTTTTGAGACGACTACCCCCATGAGCGCGGCACTTTTAGAGAGTGTTATAAAAGAGGGTATTTACAATATTTTCTTCCACATAAACCATGTAAGAGTTCCCGAAGTTATGAGAGAGCTTATAAAGAGCAGAGATGTACATGTAGACAGCTACAACAACAAAATAGACGCATTTCTGGGACCCTCACATGTAAGCGTGATAAGCGGAAGCAAAATCTATGAGGAGTTTCCACGTGACTATAACCGCCCAGTAGTAGTTTCGGGTTTTGAGCCTGTTGATGTTATGCAGGCGATTAGCATGTCGGTAAAACAGTTTGTAGAGGGCAGATGCTCCCTTGAAACCCAGTACAAAAGAGTTGTAACTTACGATGGAAACCTTAAAGCTCAAGAGCTGATAGATACCTATTTTGAGCAAAGAGAGCTTTTTAAATGGAGAGGTTTGGGAAACATCCCAAAAAGCGGACTCAAACTAAAACCAGAGTTTGAAGCGTATGACGCAGAGGTTATCTACAAAGATGTTCTCCCACTCGGCGAGATAGAAGACCATAAACTCTGCATCTGCGGAGATATACTAAGAGGCATGGCAAATCCGCCCGAATGTACTCTTTTTGGAACTGCATGTAAACCCTCATCACCCATCGGAAGCTGTATGGTAAGCAGCGAGGGAGCATGTGCGGCTTACTATAAGTATGGGAATTTGATAAAATAATATGATTACAGATGTTAATAAATTAGATGATTTGTCTTATATCTTGTATTATAAATCAATGAATGGACTTAAGAATTGTATTGATCTGTCGCACGCTGCAAATAAATTATGTAGCGACATATTTAACAGCGAAAATATAAATTTATTAAATGAACGACAGAGGTTGGAAAATTATAATAGAGAGTTCCAAAGTTATGCTATAGACACTATTGTATATTTTCAAGCTATGATTGAGGCTGATTTAAATAAATGGGTGAAGAAATATAATATAGCCGGTGGTAGTTTTCCGCAAAAATGGGAGAATGTACAAAAGTATTTTAATATACAGTCTGATTATTTTAATGAATGGGATAAAGTATATAAACAGTATAGAGTTACATTTTTGCATGCAGATGAAAAAAAAATTGAAAAAAATATAAAGAAATTTAACGATTTGAGCATTTATGAACTCTATGATTCCATTAAAAATGGTTGGTTCGCATATATTGAAATTTTGTATCATACTTTAAATTATGATATTACAGATATTAGTTTAGAAGAAAATTGGGAACAAAATAAAATAAATCAGCAGATTGATGATTTAAAAGATAATTTAAATAGCTTTAATCAGATAAGTGAAAAATTAGTATCAAAAATATTAAAAGAACTGAAAAATTTAAATAAAGAAGATTACAATGAATAAAACAATAAGCCTAGCTTGTGGTAACGGCGGTGAAGAGAACAACGAGCTCATCTCTCAGGTGTTTTACAAGGCTTTTAAAAACAACATCCTAGACAAAAGCGAAGATGCGGCTATCATCCATAACGGAGAGCTTGCCTTTTCAACAGACAGTTTTACGGTTTCGCCTCTATTTTTTGCTGGAGGTGACATAGGCAAACTTGCAGTCTGCGGTACATGCAACGACCTTGCCATGATGGGTGCGAAGCCAAAATATTTGACATGCAGCGTGATAATAGAAGAGGGTTTTGAGACTAGGGAATTAGAGAAGATTGTAAGAAGTATGAAAAAAGAGCTAGGTATTAACGGTGCGATTGTCGTAAGCGGAGACACCAAGGTTGTGCCAAAGGGAAGTGTCGATAAGATTTTCATAAACACGACTGGAATAGGCGAAGTTCTAAAAAAAGGCATTAGTTCCAACAACATAACCAAAGATGACATTATCATTGTAAACCGTGACATAGGGTGTCATGGCGCGGCTATTTTTGTAGCCCGTGAGGGCATCGAGATGAGCAGTTCACTCCGTAGCGATTGCGAGTCTCTTTTTCCTCAGGTAAAAGCACTTTTGGATGCGAACATAAAAATAACCGCCATGAGAGACGCAACCAGAGGCGGAGTGAGTGCGGTGTTAAATGAGTGGGCAAAGCAGTCAAACATCTGCGTTGAGGTCGAAGAAGAGAGCATTCCCATCAGTGATGAGGTAAAAGGGATTTGCGAGATGCTCGGTTTTGAAGCGACAGCTTTGGCAAACGAGGGCACTTTTGTGTTAGCCGTAAATCATGATGACGCAGAGCGAGCAGTAGAGATTTTAAAAACTTTTGAGAGTTGCAAAAGTGCAGCGATAATCGCCAATGTAACAGATGCTTACCCAAAAAAAGTGGTTTTAAAGAGCAGTTGGGGGACTTCAAGATTTTTGGATACGCCAAGCGGCGAGCTCCTTCCTAGAATCTGCTAAATTTATGAAGATACTTCTACTCGTATCTGCCTTTAACTCTCTGAGCCAAAGAGTTTTTTGTGAGCTTAGAGATATGCAACATGTAGTCTCGGTGCAGTTTTCAACAAGTGATAAAGAGATGATAGAGGAGGCGCAAAGATTTAAGCCCGATATCATCTTTTGCCCCTACTTAAAAAAGTACATTCCAAAAGAGCTGTTTTTAAATACGCCCACTTTTATACTTCATCCCGGTATCAGAGGCGATAGAGGTCATAATGCGTTAGACCATGCCATAAGGGATGATAAAAAAGAGTGGGGAGTCGTCATCCTTAGAGCCAACGAAGAGTTTGACGGCGGAGATATATACGCACATGTAAGTTTTAAAATGAGAGATACATATAAGGCTTCACTCTACAGAAACGAGGTGGCAAATGCTACTTCAAAAGCACTCAAAATTTTGCTTGAAAGTTTAAATGAGAGTGAGTTTGAACCCATTTCTCAGCTAAAAACCAAAATGCACGCATACTTAACACAAGAAGACAGAGCTATAGATTGGCAAAGAGATACGACAAAAGAGATTATAAAAAAGATACATGTAAGCGATAGTTTTCCCGGTGTAAAAGATGAGTTTTTGGGAGTAGAGTGTTACCTCTTTGGTGCGTGGGAAGAGGAGAGTTTAAAGGGAGATCCCAAAGAGATAATTGCCAAAAGAGACGGTGCTGTTTGTGTCGGAACTATTGACGGAGCTTTATGGATAAGCCACATGTTAGAAGTCGGCAGGTTCAAACTTCCCTCTACTTATGTTTTAAAAGAGAAGATTAAGGGTGTAAAAGAGGTTCGTACTCCTCTTGTTGTGGAGTATGGAGAGAAAACTTTTCACGAGATTAGCTACAAAAGCATCTCTGATGTATGCTACATGTACTTTAATTTTCATAACGGTGCTATGAGTTCTGAACAGTGCATAAGGCTCAAGTATGCGTTTGAATATCTAAAAGAGAGCCATAAAGTCATTGTTTTGATGGGCGGAGAGGATTTTTTTAGTAACGGAATACATCTAAACATACTTGAAGACTCTCAAAAACAAGGAGAAGACGGCTGGAGCAACATAAATGCAATGAACGATGTGGTGAAGTCCATACTATGTGCAGATGATGTTATAACCGTTGCATCTTTGGGAAAAAATGCTGGAGCAGGCGGAGTTTTTTTGGCTCTTGCATGTGACTATGTCGTTGCAAAAGAGGGAGTTGTTCTAAACCCTCACTACAAAACTTTGGGTCTTAGCGGAAGCGAATACCATACCTACACTTTAGAAAAAAGAGTTACAAAAGAGAGCGCAGACAGGCTTTTGAGTGAGTGTCTGCCTATAAGCGTAAAGAGAGCTTTTGAGATTGGTATGATAGATAAAGTTTACGAAGATAAAAACTATTTTGAGTCCGTAAATGAATTTGCACAGGTATTGACACAAGATGAAGATAAATATAATGATTTTTTATATGAGAAAGAGGAGTGTTTATCTAAAAATATTGACATCATGGAACAAAAAAAAGAGGAGGAGCTAAAAGTCATGTATGCCGAGTTTTGGGACAAAGAGAGCCTTTTTCATAAACTAAGATATGAATTTGTCTATAAAATATGTCAAATTAAAACGCCTCAAAGACTAAAGGAAGTGTGAAAATAGCTCTGTTGACGTTTATAACTTGAGTAAATAAGTAAAATTAAATTAATCCAATTTAAGGATATATTGAAATTAAGGTAAGAATTAAACAAAACTTAAAGCTTGATTAGATACAATTCCGGACTTTTTGTAGATTTATAAAGATTTTAAGGAATTGTACATGTACGCAATTATCAAAAACGGTGGCAAGCAGTATAAAGTTCAAGAGGGTGATATTTTATTATTAGATAAAATGTCTCTTGAACCGAAAGCTTCAATCGAGATTAAAGAAGTTTTAGCTGTTAACGCAGGTGAGCTTAAAGTTGGAGCACCGTATGTTAGCGGTGCTGTTGTAACTGCTGAGGTTATTAATGAGGGTCGTGAAAGAAAAGTTATTACTTTCAAGAAACGTCGTCGTAAAGACAGTAAAGTGAAGAGAGGTTTCAGAAGAGACTTCACGCGTGTTCGCATCACTAAAATATCAGCATAATATAGCTGTAAATTAACTAAGGAGATCCAAGATGGCACATAAAAAAGGTCAAGGTAGTACACAGAATAATCGTGACTCGGCTGGTAGAAGACTCGGTGTAAAGAAGTATGGTGGAGAAGCTGTAGTAGCCGGTAACATTATTATTCGCCAAAGAGGAACTAAAATTCATCCGGGTAAAAACGTAGGTATGGGTAAAGATCATACAATTTTTGCTCTTGTTGAAGGTACTGTTTTATTTCATAGAAAAGATAAAAAACGCCAACAAGTTTCAATCGTTCCAGCTGCATAATTTATAATATTTGGGTTTATCCCAAATATTTTTACCTCTACACACGGTTTAACGCCGAAAACTTCTGAAATATTTAATAGTTTGCTTTGTTATAGTTAATTTTTAAGTATTTTGTATTAATACAAAAATATTATGATGTACATTAAGGATTTTCATGTTTATAGATAGTGTCGAACTTACAGTCTCTTCTGGAAAAGGCGGACCGGGTTGTGTTGCGTTTCGTCGTGAAAAATTTGTTTTAAACGGTGGACCTAACGGCGGAGACGGCGGAAAAGGTGGTGATATCTGGTTTAAATGTGATAATAATACACATACTCTCTCACACTTTCAAAAAAAGATGCATATAAAAGCTGATAACGGTGCTACGGGCGAGAGTTCAAATATGGCGGGGAAATCCGGTGCTAAAAAAATTATTATAGTGCCACCTGGTACACAGATAATCGATGCGGATAGCGGCGAAGTACTGTTTGATATGTTAAAAGACGGACAAGAAGAGCTTTTTATAACAGGCGGAAGAGGCGGACTTGGAAACACTCACTTTAAATCTTCAACAAACCAAAGACCTACGTATGCACAGCCTGGAGAGAAAGGTGAGACGAGAGCCGTAAAGCTTGAACTTAAACTGATTGCCGATGTCGGCTTGGTCGGTTTTCCAAATGTAGGAAAATCTACATTAATCTCAACACTTTCAAATGCTCGTCCTGAAATTGCAAACTATGAGTTTACGACGCTTACGCCAAAACTTGGTCAGGTAAATATCGGTGATTTCGAGTCATTTATCATGGCGGATATTCCGGGTATCATAGGCGGAGCACATGAGGGCAAAGGTCTTGGAATAGAGTTTTTAAGACATATAGAGAGAACAAAAATTCTTCTTTTTATGATAGATTTGGCTTCATACAGAGATCTAAAAGAGCAGATTGAGACACTAAAAAACGAAGTAGCACTTTTTTCTGATAAATTGGCAGCGAGCCAGTATGCTATAGCTCTAACAAGAGCGGATATTGTTCCGCCGGAAGAGATAAATGATTTAGTAAGTGGCTTTTTAGAGATGATTGGTGTAAAAGCTACAAAAAATAGTGATTTAGATTTTGATGAGTCGATTCCATATTTTATTCAAGAGAATGCAGATGAGACGCTTGGATATGATAAAAACTTGCCATATTTTGTTATGCCGATATCTTCAGCGACACATAAAAATATAAAACCGTTAAGACATGCATTGTTTAACTTAGTTCAATCAAATAGAGTCGAGCGATAAAAAAATGAGAAGAGTAGTTGTAAAAGTAGGAAGTGCCGTATTAACTGAAAATGACGCCATAGCATTAGAGCGAATGAGAACATTGGTTGATTTTTTAGTAGAACTTAGAGAAACAAATGAAGTTATACTCGTCTCTTCAGGTGCAGTTGCCGCAGGTTATACGGCACTAAAGCTAGACAGAGCTGTTCTTCAAAATAAACAAGCTCTAGCATCGATCGGTCAGCCGATATTGATGAGAAAATACGGTAAAAAGTTTGCAACTCACGGGATACTTACTGCACAAGTTTTAGTTACTGCCGCAAATTTCAATATAGAAGACGAGAGCAAAAAAATAAAAGACACTGTTGACACTCTTTTATCAAACGGGGTAATCCCGATTGTGAATGAAAATGATGCAACGACGACAAAAGAGCTTGTTGTCGGGGATAATGATCAGTTATCGGCTTATGTTGCTAAACACACAAATTCAGATTTGCTGATTATCCTCTCTGATATAGATGCTTACTATGATAAAGATCCTAGAAAATTTGAAGATGCGAAGATCTTAAAAATTGTTAATACTATTGATAAAGATGAGCTGGAAAAAGAGGCTACTCCAAATTGTGCTTTTGCTACAGGCGGAATCTTGACAAAGCTAAAAGCTGCAAATTATCTCTTAACATACGGTATTGATATGGTTTTGACAAGCGGATATGATTTAAGGGATATCAAAAGTCTTATGTTAGAAAATAAGCATGTAGGCGGAACTCTCTTTACTAAAGGCAAGTATGCGCAGTGAAACAAGTGCCCTTGGGGTAAAAATAATTTTTATGGGAACACCGGATTATGCCGGGCGTATTTTGCAAAAAATTATAGATACTAAGGGTATGGATGTCGTAGCGGTTTATACGCAGCCTGATAAACCGATAGGAAGAAAAAAAGTTTTAACTCCTCCGATTGTAAAAACCATTGCACTCCAAAACGCTATTGCCGTTTATCAGCCAAATAGACTTAGAGAAGAAAATACAATAAAAGAGCTAAAAAATATCGAATGTGACTACATTGTCGTAGCCGCATATGGGCAAATCTTACCGCCAGAGGTACTTAGACATGCTCCTTGTATAAATTTACATGCTTCCATATTGCCTCGCTACAGAGGTGCAAGCCCGATTCAACAGGCTCTTTTAAACGGAGATACTAAAACCGGTGTTACTGCCATGTTGATGGATGAGGGTCTTGATACCGGAGATATAATCAAAATCAAAGAGATTGATATAGATAAAACAGAGATGTCTGAATCGTTGTTTGACAGGCTTACTGATGTTGCTTGTGAATTAACTATTGATGTGTTGGAAAATTTCAACTCATATCCTCATGTAAAACAGGATGAGCTTGCATCATCACACTGTAAAAAAATAACTAAACAAGACGGTGAAGTTAAGTTTGATGACGCAAAAGTACTATTTAATAAGTATCGTGCATTTACTCCATGGCCGGGAATATATCTAAGTTCAGGATTAAAACTAAAAAAAATAGAGCTTATAGAAAATGAGAGCCAAAACGAGAGCGGAAAAATTTTAGATTTGGAAAAAGACGGTATTTTAGTGGGATGTAAAAAAGGAACTATTAAGGTTTTAAGCGTGCAGCCCGAATCAAAAAACGAGATGGATGCTCTATCTTACATAAACGGTAAAAGAGTAACTGTTGCAGATACTTTATCTTGAGAGTGTAGACTCGACACAAAAATATTTAAAAGAGTTAATAAAAGAAAATAAAATCTCACTACCCTATGCCGTTGTAGCAAATTCTCAAACGGATGGAATCGGCAGCAGAGGAAACTCTTGGAGCGGAGTTAAAAATAATCTATTTTTATCTTTTGCAATTCCTTTAAAAGATCTCCCAAAAGATCTCAAACTAGAATCAGCATCTATATATTTTTCTTATATTTTAAAAGAGACGCTTGAAGAGTTTGGCTCATCTGTTTGGTTAAAATGGCCTAATGATTTTTATATAAATGATAAAAAAGTAGGTGGTATGATAACTAACCTGATAAAAGAATCCCTTGTTTGCGGTGTTGGGATAAATATAGCTCATGCACCTTCAGATTTTGCAAGATTGGATGTAGTTTTAGATAGGGATGAGCTCGTTGAAAACTACTTTAGAAATATTGAAAAAAAAAGTTTGTGGAAGCAAGTTTTTAGCAAATATAAGATAGAATTTTGTAAGAATGAAAACTTTTATACACATGATAAAGATCTAGTAATTTCTTTAAGAGATGCTTCGCTTGAGAGTGATGGATCTATAGTAATCAACGGCGAGAGGATATATAGTCTAAGATGAGTGAAGTGATTGTAATTGCAAATCAAAAAGGCGGTGTAGGTAAAACAACTACCGCTGTAAATCTAGCTGCATCACTCGCTGTTGCAGAAAAAAAAGTGCTCTTAATTGACTCAGATCCACAAGCAAATGCCACTACGTCGTTGGGATTTCACAGAAATAATTATGAGTTTAATATCTATCATGTATTGATTGGCACGAAAAAGTTAAAAGATATTATTTTAAAATCTGAATTGCCTACGCTTCATCTCGCTCCATCAAATATAGGACTTGTAGGAATTGAAAAAGAGTATTATGATGCAGAGAATTCAAAGGGTCGTGAACTTCTTTTAAAAAAAGCTATTGCAAATGTTTTAAAAGATTATGATTATATTATTATAGATTCACCTCCTGCACTTGGACCTATGACAATAAATGCACTCTCAGCTTCAAATTCTGTAATTATCCCTATTCAGTGTGAATTTTTTGCATTAGAGGGTCTCGCACAACTTTTAAATACTATAAAACTTGTAAGAAAATCAATCAATCAAAAGCTGATTATAAAAGGTTTTTTACCGACGATGTTTAGTGCTCAAAATAATCTTTCAAAGCAGGTTTTTGCAGATTTAAAACAACATTTTAGCAGTAAACTTTTTAAAGACAGTAATGGAGAGATTATAGTAGTGCCAAGAAATGTGAAGTTAGCCGAGTCGCCATCATTCGGTAAACCTGCAATTTTATATGATGTAAAATCAAGCGGTTCAGAGGCATATCAAAATCTAGCACAAGCGATTATTGAAGTATGAAGAGTCAAAAATTGGGTAGAGGTTTGGGTGCGCTTCTGAGTGAAATAGAAGAGGCTTATGAAAATGAAGTTTATCAAAAAGATTCAATAATTGAAATTCCATTAAAAGATATTAGACCAAACCCTTTTCAACCTAGAAAATATTTTGATGAAAACAGCTTACAAGAACTGGGCGAATCTATAAAGAATGATGGCTTATTGCAGCCTATAGTTGTTACTGAAGATGTTGATGGATATATTTTGATTGCCGGAGAGAGAAGACTACGTGCATCAAAAATAGCAAAACTAAAAACAATTCGTGCGATTATTTTAAATAGTGATGAGCAGAGAATGAGACAGTTTGCACTAATAGAAAACATTCAAAGAGATGAGTTGAACTCTATTGAACTAGCACATGCATACGGTGAATTAATTAAACTTCATAATATAACGCAAGATGAACTATCATCAAAAATTCATAAAAGCAGAACACATATAACAAATACTATTAGACTTTTGCAGCTTTCACAAAAAACGCAAAAAGCTTTGATAGAGAAAAAAATAACGACAGGACATGCTAAAGTTTTAGTTGGACTTGATGAAAAACAGCAGCAATTAATCGTTGATTCCGTAGTCGGTCAAAAGCTTAGTGTTAGAGAAGTTGAAGCTACAATAAAAAGTATTAAAAACGGAAAAACAGAACCAAGCCATGAAGTGAAAATATCATTTGATTTTAAAAATGCAAAAGAGAAGTTATCGGCACTTGGATTCAAAATAAAAAATTCAGGTAAAAGTTTAACTATAGAATTTGATAATGAAAATCATATATCTGATTTTTTAAACTATTTTTCAAAATAAAGCATCATCCGCTAACCTAAATTTAAATTTTTTCATAAAAAATATAAAAAAAAATTAATTTTATTGTCAGTTTAACAATTCTTTTAATTTTAAAGTAGTATAATCACGCAACTTTTAGGAGGTGCTATGTTAGATATAAATCCGATACTACTTGTAGCTACATTAATCGTGTTTCTTACGCTTATTGCCGTTCTAAACAGTTCGCTTTACAATCCATTATTTGCTTATATGAGTAAAAGAGATGAAGATATCAAAAAAGACCTAGAAAAAGTAGGTTCAAATGATAACGAAATCAATGAACTTGAATCAAAAGCACAAACAATAATTGTAAATGCTAAACTGGAAGCTGCGGCCCTGAGAGAGAAAGTTATTACGGATGCTAAAGAGTTAGCAGAGAGTAAGTTAGAAGCAAAACGTGCTGAATTAGCTAGTCAGTATTTAGAGTTTGAGCAGTTGCTCAGTCAGTCTCGCGAACAGTTAGTAGGTGATTTGAAATCACATATTCCGCTGTTTAAAGAAGCTGTAAAAGCTAAATTTAGTCAAATATAAGGATGTGATGTGAGTAGAATTTTAGTATTTATGCTAATGATGTCGACTTTTGCATTGGCATCGAATGGTAATGCAGAGCATGGAGGTACAGATATTATTCAGAGAACGGTTAACTTTTTACTGTTCGCTGGACTTATTTGGTATCTTGTTGCCGAGCCGGCAAAAAATTATTTTGCATCAAGAAGTCAGTCTATCGCTGATGAAATGAAAAAGGTGCAAGATAAGTTAAAAGAGACTGCTTCTTTAAAAAAAGATGCTATTGCTAAAGTTTCTGTAGCTGAAAAATTTGCAGCAGATTTGGCAATAAATTCTAAAAAAGAGAATAAAATTGTCAATGATAATATTATGGCTCAATGTGATGCAGATATTGAAACAATGATAAAACAACAAGCTGCGTCAATTGAATTTGAACAGAGAAAAATGGTTCGAAGTGTAGTTGAAGCCACGCTTAAAGAAGTATTGGCTCAAAGTGATGATAGTTTTGATAAAGAAGCTATGGCAAATGTTATCTTAAAGAAGGTGGCATAGTATGGAAGAGTTAATCGCGAAAAGATATCTTAAGGCTGTTAAGCAAGGCTCTAATGCAGAGTCAATGCAGAGTATAGCTTTAATATTTTCTGTTTTGGCTGAGTCTTTTAAAAATGAAAGATTTAATCAAATTATTAATAATCCTGATGTAAGTAAAAATCAAAAGTCAGAGATTTTATTAGCGGCAGTTAAATCAGCTGGTTCAAAAGATGTTGAAAACTTAATCAAATTGCTTGTTGAGCATAATCGCATTTCTATTATTCCTGCAATCGCAGAGATTATGAGAAAAGATATTGCAAAAACAAATAAAAGCTATAGCGGAATTGTTTACAGCGATAGTGATATCGATGCAAAGGTTATAGAGGGTTTAAGCAACGGATTAGGTAATAGATTTGAT
>MICC01000095.1:776-1212 GCA_001829715.1 Sulfurimonas sp. RIFOXYB12_FULL_35_9 | reverse complement strand
TTTTTTACGCTTTCGAATACTCTCAGGTTATTTTAATAAAGAAGAACTGGATATTTTTTTCGCTTCTTTCCGTATCCCTGACTTGATATTTGAAATCTTGATTACCGGGGCTTTGACATCCACTTTTATTCCAATTTACGTAAAATATAAAGACAATAAAAAAGAATTAAGCGAAAATATATCATCAATAATCAATTTAATAATGATTTTTTTGACAATCTTTGTCATTATCGTTTCAATTTTTATTGACCGGTTAATTCCATTTCTCACTCCGGGTTATGATACTTTGAAAATGGAGAAAATTATTAATTTTTCCCGTTTATTACTTTTAGGACAGCTACCTTTTTTTGTCATGGCTAATTTTTTAACTGGGATTGGTCAAGCGAACAAAACCTTTTTTCTTTCAGCCCTGGCTCCGATTGTTTATAACCTATCA
>MICC01000095.1:0-607 GCA_001829715.1 Sulfurimonas sp. RIFOXYB12_FULL_35_9 | reverse complement strand
TGTAAACTTAAAAGTATATAGCCGTAAGTGGGAAGGTGATTTTGTACTTGCCTATGAAACCACTATTAATCCAACCGATTATTTTATAAATCCTGAGACTAAAAACTTTTCATTTAAAAAGCTTGTAGACAATGGTGATCCGGCAAACAATGTTGATCTTGTATTTTTAGCTGAAGGTTATACATTAGCAGAGATGGATAAATTTGAAAATGATGTAAGGAAAATGACAAATTATCTTTTTCTGCAGGAACCATTTAAATCAACTGCAAAAAAGTTTAACATTTGGATTGTTAATTCTCCATCCGATGAATCGGGAACCGATATACCGGGAGAAGGAGTTTATCGCAAAACAATTATGAACAGTAGTTTTTATACCTTTGATAGCGATCGCTACCTTACAACACCTGATGTAAAATCAGTGCGTGATATTGCCGGGATTGTACCTTACGACGATATTTGTATTATTGTAAATACTGATAAATATGGAGGCGGTGGAGTATTTAACCACTATGCAATTTTCTCGGCTAATCATTTGTTATCTGAAAAAGTTTTTATTCATGAGTTTGGACATTCATTCGCGGGTTTGGGTGACGAATATTACAATTCA
>MICC01000094.1 GCA_001829715.1 Sulfurimonas sp. RIFOXYB12_FULL_35_9 | reverse complement strand
AAGAAGTGTTGCGAGAGCAGAAGTTATTGCAAATGGTCATCTTAAAATGTGATAGGATTGCTTAAGTTAGTGCCATTCTTCACAGGGGTGTCATTTGTTAATAGGGCAGTAGCGTTATATTAATTAGAAGGAAGCAAGGATTTATCCTTGCCAATGATAGACGAGGTTGAAACCTCGTTTCCGTAAAAGAGTGCCTGACACCCTTTTTCTTCGGTCAATCGTTCTTTTCTTGGCATATAGCATTGAAGCACAATAATATTAAATATATTTTAAGTTTTATTCTCGGAATGGTGCCTGACACCTTTCATGCCCCTTTTTTACTTCAAAAAATATCAGCTATTTTCCAATGTTTTTTGTATGCTATATAAGCAACTACGGGTGCAATTAAAAGTGCAAGTGGAAAAAGAAATTGTAAATCATTCATTATATAAGTCCTTTAATTTTGTTTGTAGATCGCCAAGTTTTATTAAATTGGTAGATATGCCCAAAACAGCTATAAAGAAAGCTATTGACGATAAAATCGTAACAACTGGATTATCAGCTGCTTCATTTACCCCATAAACCCATGTGCCTCCAGCTATTGCTAAAAATGCTATAAGCTTCTTGTTTGCAATATCGGCTTTTTTGTTTATGATATCTATTTTATCTTTTATTTCCATAGTCAAAATTATATCATTTTTTTGTAATTTGTTGTTTTTTTATAAAGTAGTACGATTTTTTTTAAATAGAATTCTGCATTATGCAAATAAAAGGCATAAAAGAGTGACACCCTTTTTTTGAGCTTATTTATGTAAAAAGTAAAGTAAGAGATATTTTTTAGTTTTTATTTATATTTGTGCGGTATAATTTTGCTAGTTGGGACAAATAGAGAGCTACGAACTCTCTATAAGCTTTTAATACAATCTTGTTGCTAATAGCATCAAGATAATAACAATTATGAGGGCTAATCGCATTGTTATATCCTTTAGTTAAAGGCTGACCCTGTCCCACCTTCTCTTTCACAATACAATCAAACCAATCATAACCGCCAACTAGAACTGTAATTATAGCTGATACTTCTCTAGAATTTTACTAACTGCTGCATGACTTATATTTAAAAAACCCGCTATCTCGCTTTTTGTATAGCCGTACATGTAAGCTTTTTTGATACCGTCATTTCTGTTAATATCTCTGTCAAACTCAAAAAAAGTTTCTAGTCTTTTACTCAATACTTTAAGTTTACCGTCTTCTTTAACTATCAATTTTGGAGATTTATAGACTGTGTCTATGGCATCCGTATCCATCTCACTGCTAATATAGTCTGTGTACTCATCATAAGTCATATCAAAAATCTTAGAGTTATTTAGAAGTTCATAGTAGTTATGTTTATATTTCCATTGAAAAAAAGATTGGTACTTGTAGAATTCTACTTGTTTTACCATTGCTGCTTTTATGGGGTTTCTCTCTATGTATTTTGCTACTATCCAAAAGTGAGCATCATCAAAGAGAGGATAAGATTTGTACCTTCCTTGCCAGAGATGACCGCTTCTTGTGTACCTTTTGTTGAAATATTTGGAGTATTTATCGTTTATAAATTGAATAGCTTTTGAGAGGTTGGCTTGTTTGGTTTCTAGTAAGAGATGGTAGTGGTTTGTCATAAGACAAAATGCGTGTATGGTAATCTCATACTCTTTGGTAAGTTTGAGCAGTAAATCTAAAAAGAAATTATAATCTTCGGGTTCAAGATAGATAGCTCTTCTCTCTACTCCACGGTTTATAATATGATAGTGTCCAGCTTCTTGGTATCGTTCTTTTCTTGGCATGTGGTATTGTAATAAATAATATATTAATATTTAATTAAGAAAAGTTTTAAAAGAGTGCCTGACACCCCTTTAAAAAAGTGCCTGACACCCTTTGACTGTTAAACAGGGAACACAAAAGAGTGCCTGCAGTAAAAGAGTGCCTGACACTTTTTTAGACACTTTTTTCACTTTAGTAGGGTTTAAACCCAGTCAGCAATTTTCCAATGTCTTTTAACAGCTAAAAATCCTATAATAGCAGCAAATACAAAACCTAAAGGTATTATTAAAATTCCTATCTCACTCATTAGATATCCTTTCGAGATTTTTTGTCCATACATTCATTTTCACATAAGTCACAAAAATTGCTATCGAAACAAATATAAAAATAACAGCAAATACATATCCAACAATATTTGAATCTGATATATATTTTAGTGCATATGTACCAAACGCTCCATCAATTGCCAATAATATAATTAATTTCTTATAAAGCGAATCAATTAATTTAGCAATAATATCAGCTGTATCTTTTCGTTCTTGTAATGTCATGTTGAAATTATAGCAAAATATAAAAAAGAATAGAAATGAAAGATTTTAAGAGAGAAGTAGCGTTATGTTAAGCAGAAGTAAAAGATTAATAAAAAACTAAAAAAAGTTTCAAAAGAGTGCCTGACACCCTTTTTACAAACAGAACCATTAAAAAATATTTCTCTAATCCAGACTGACCTAGTCCATAACTACCCAATCCACCAGCACTCGCAAGCAGCACAACCATCTTCTTATAGATTATATCACTCTTTTTGGCAATAATATCGGCTTTATCTTTTCGTTCTTGTAATGTCATGTTGAAATTATAGCAAAATATAAAAAAGAATAGAAATGAAAGATTTTAAGAGAGGTAGCGTTATGTTAATTAAGAAAAGTTTCAAAATGGTGCCTGACACCCTTTTTAACCCTTTTTAAAGAAAAGTTTCAAAAGAGTGCCTGACACCCTTTTTATGACACCCTTTTTTTCAAAAGAGTGCCTGACACCCTTTTTTTTAATGAAAGGAAAAAGCCTCACTCTCGGAAAGTGAGGCTTAAAGTTTAGTAATTTTTGTCCGCATTACACCTCGGGAGAGGTGGAACGAGATAACGAGAAAGAAAGTGCTTAATTGGATTAAGCAATATCACCGATTACAATCTCACCAGTTAACGAGAAATTACGCAATTACTACGAAATCTCCAGCAGCCAATGCTCCAGCAGAAACACCGTTGATTACAGCTTCAAGTGTTACTTCATCAGATTGAACTGATGCAGCAGTATCACCTTCAGAAATATGCCATACATACGCATTACTGTTTTGATATACAACCAAATATGCATCAGTAGTTGCAGCACCAATCGTAATTGCACTAATCACACCAGCATCACTTGAAAGAGCTTCAAATAATTGAGCACCAGTAGAAGAAGATGTAAGTGTAACATCTGTATCTAATGCTGTTGTTAATTCAAATACATCCGCCGTATCCGTAAGAGCTATAGTTGCTGACCAATCAAGTGCATTTCCAGCTGTACCTAAAGCTGTTGCGAAACTAGCAAATACAGATGGATTTGATGCAGCAGTAGTTTCAGTAGTATCATTTGCACCATGAGCAATTTTATCTGTTCCTTGTGTAAATCCTGTGATTACATCTACACCAGTGTTAGAATTGTCTATTACAACTGTATCTAAAACAGAAGTAGTTTCAGTTAAATTAATAACATCTGTACCAGCACCTGCAGTAATTGTATCTATACCTTCACCTGCAGTGATTGTATCACCGCCAGAAGATGTTGTGATAGTATCATTTTTAGATGTACCAGTGATTGTCTGTGCAAGTGCAATAGCAGAACCATCTATAGCAACACTATCTGTACCAGCAGCACCAAAAGATGAAGCAAATGCCAATGAAGAACCATTGAAATCTACATCATTCATTTTGATTGTTAGAACATCATTAGCAACATCCCCATCAGTTGCAGCAATTAACATTGTAACACCATCTAAAATAGCAGCAGATACTGTTATACCGCCATCAATATCCAATTGCTCAACTGCCGTCAATGACAATGTTGAAGTTGAAAAATCTAGTGTGGTTGCTGCATCAAGTTTTAATGTATCAACACCAGCTCCACCATTATATGTAATATTTGTTGCAGCAGTCATTGTAACTGTATCTGTACCAGTTCCAGATGTAACACTAAATGTATTACCAGAGTTAGATGCAGCAGATACGGTAAATATATCATTTCCTGTTCCAGATGTTACTGTTTCAGCAAGGTTTGCAGTTGCATCAAATGCATAAGTTAAAACACCAGTTAAAGCAGCTGCATTGATTGTCGAACCTGTAGATTTACCAACAACTTGAGTGAAAGTAACATTTTCATCACCCGTAATTACAAATGAAGTAGCTTCTGTCGCTGTTAAATCCCCAGTTAACGTAAGGTTAGCAGCCGTAGCATCGATATTTACAGTTGCGAACTCAGCAAGCGTAAGAGCTGCAACATTCGCAACTTCATCAGCAGTTGTAGTTGTTACTGTGTCTGTAGTTGCGATATTGATAACATTAGTCGTTAGAGTCGCATCTTTTGAAGTTACTGTTACAGTACCTGTTTGTGCCATCTCAGCATCAAGTAATACAGTTGCATTAGTTGCTACGGTCGTATTTCTTGTGTCAAAATCAGAACCTAAGCGTAATTTTACTGATGTAGCAACACCTGATAAATCGTGGTTACCACTATCAGTTAAATTAAGAGTTGATGTAGCCGTATTTGTGTTTGTTACAGTTTCAGTATCCAAATCTGCAGCATCGATTGTAATTGTTAGTGCGTTTGAACCAGTCATCACAAGCGTATCAACAGCAGCTAATCCAGCAGTAAATGTAACACCATCAGCGTCAGAAGAAGCAAAAGTAGCACCAGTAGCTAAATCAGCAGTAACTATTGAATCATCATCAGCTGTAAAAGAAACTGTTGTCGCAGCAGCAAATACAGCATCAGCAGCAGTAGCATCAACAATTGAACCAGCAGAAACAATAGTAACCGTAGTTGCAGCTGTAGCACCAGCAGCATCAGCAATTACAACATTGTGGTTTGCATCTTCATCACCAGTTGTAGTGATTGTCATAGTTGTAGCTGAGTCTGCATCAGTAACAGTAACAACACCAGCAGCAGTTACATTTAGAGTAGCGGCAGCAGTAGCACTTGTGATTGTAGCGTTATCAGTACTTGTTACAGATACTGTGCCTGCTGCTGTAGCCGCAGTGATAGTCACAACTTCACCAGATACTGTTAAATCACCATCGTTTGAAGATGCTGTCATAGTAACATCTTTTGTACTTACGATTGTAACATCATCAACAGTAGCACCTGTTACACTAATATCAGTCATGTCTCCAGAAAGATTTACAGTGTATGAACCATTGTCAACACCATCGATAACAGCTGTAGTAAAATCAGAAGTTAGAGTAACATTAGCGCCTGTTTTTAGGTTGTCTAATTGAACTGCAGAAACAAGTGAATCTGTTGCAGTTACATCTACAGTAATGTTTGATGTAGATACATTATCCATTGCCATTTGGAATTCTGTGTCACCAGAAGAAAGTGCAGTATTCACATTTACTACCATAGATTCAATACCAACAACTGTAGGAGTAGCTGCAATATCAGCTGTAGCAGTTAATGTAAATGTATCTGTGTCTGAAGAACTAGAATCTGCAATAATATCAGCAGTTGCATAGTTTGCACTTGTTCCTGTGAATGTATCATTACCAGATGTTCCGAATAATGTGTCGTTACCCGTAGTCAAACTAAAAGTTGAACCTGGATTAGCAAGATCATCAATATCAGCTTGAGCAGCATCAACAGTAGCAGTATCAGCAGTAATCGTAGCTACTGAGAAAGTACCGTTAAGACCAGCGTCAGCGTATGCTAGACCTACAGTAGTCTTGTTAGCAAGAACTGCAGCATCTGTAGCAGAACCTGTTGAAGCCTCTGCACCTAAGATAAGAGTGTTAATCATGTTTGCGCGAGTTACATTACCAAGAGTAATTTGTTCTGTCCAATACGATACATCTGCACTGTCAGCTGCTACAGTTCTTCCGAACATTGAGCTATATAGTGAAATAACATACTCGCTATTAGTCATAGAAGCTACACCTGTAGAAGCTTCTGCGCTTGCTTGCATAGCTGCTGCTAATTCATTAATATCTGTTAATGTAGTAGTAGCACTTGTTCCGTCGCTAATCCAGTAATCTAAACCTGCCGCGTCCGGCGCTCTGTTAAAATTTGCAACATATAATTTTGCAACTTGATCTCTAGTAACTGCCATTAGTTACTCCTTTATTTCTTTAGAATTTTAGTATTGTTTTTAAATGTATGCATACAACACTTGACCACATTATATTACACTATAAGCTTAAATGTCAATAGTCACGCGGAGTCGGCTGTCTATTCAAGGCTATGGAGTAACTCTTTGATAAGTTTTTGAATGTGGCATCTTTGTGGCTTCGTGGTTTAGGTAATAGTCGGTTTTGAAAAAAGAGTATATGGGGGGGGTAATTATAAGGGATGGCTATATGTTGTGGAGGTGTTTGGGGATAATGGGCGAGGTTAAAACCTCGCTTCCGATGGGAGTGGGTTTGGAAGTGAAGATTTATCTTCGCCTGAAGCAAGACGAGGTTGAAACCTCGTTTCCGTAAAGAGTGGATTTGGAAGCGAAGATTTATCTTCGCCTGTGGCAAGACGAGGTTGAAACCTCGTTTCCGAAGAAGATTTGCGAGGTTGAAAGGTTGGTTCCGTGGAGAGAGTAGACAAAATGTTAGGATATGTCTCTATGTGACCATTTAAATATATCTAAAAGCACTATAGTGTTGTTTTGTAAATCTATAAGGTAAGAAATGGTGTAGCCTTTAAATATCATGTCTCTAATGCTCTCATCTTCATGGTAGCTTGATTTGCGATGTTTGTAGGGCATATCAGGAATATTGTTCAATTTATAAAAAAGATTTTTATTAAAACTATTTGCTTTTGCTTTAGTGTCTTTAGCAATAAACTTTAAAATATTTTTTAGATTTTTTGTAAAAATATCATCTTTTGTTATCTGCATCTATTTTGGCACTGACTGATTAGGTATATTAATTGCTTATTATGTTTATGAAATGTAATAAATGTGAATCAACCTATATAGTTAAGTCAGGATTTAAGAAAGTAGCAGAAGGTAAAATACAACGCTACAGATGCCAAGCGTGTAAACACTATTTTACTGGAGTAGAGAAATATCATAGATTAAATGAAGATACAAAAGAGTTAATAGAGCGTATGTACGATGAGAAAGGGGAACAACGTAAAATAGCGAGAGTGTTAAAAGTCACATTGGCGACAGTTCAATATCACTTAAAAAAAAGCTCAACTTAACATTAGAGATTTATAAAGAAAGTATAAACAAGATAACAACTTCATTAAAGTTCAAATATAGCGTAATTGACGAGCTTTTTACCTTTGTAGAGAATAAACACAATAGGTACTATGTATGGGCGGCAATGGCATTCACACAAACAAATAAACCATTTTATTTTTATAGATTAAGTTCAAGAAGAACAGCAGATGAACTGTTTGAATTTAATCTAGACTTGCCAAAAGTAAATTATGTTTTCTGTGATGAAGCATTTGCATATAATAAAATATATGGCTGCAAAGCTATTCAAGAAAAAGGTGCAATGACAAATATTATTGAAAACCTTAATTCACAACTTAGAGATAAAGTCTCATATTTAGTTAGACGCTCCAAAGCTCATGCCAAAAGCGAACTCTGGTTAAACTACAGATTAGCTAGATTTTTCAATAATAAAAATTTAGGTG
>MICC01000093.1:9371-21492 GCA_001829715.1 Sulfurimonas sp. RIFOXYB12_FULL_35_9 | reverse complement strand
TCATACGCTATTGATAATTTAACAAACTTCTCTTCACTTCTTACTTTTGCATCCATTATATTTGCTTCCTTTAAAAATAATTAAATTTTTAGATTATACTACTAATACTATAAAAGAGATTTAAATATCTAAAAAAATCAGTACCACTCTAAGAGTTTTGTAACTTCATCTACAATAAATGTTTTGATATTCGTTTTTTCAAGAGGTTTTTTACAAATAAGAGCTTTTGAAATATTTTGCATACTTGCTTCTTTAAGCCTTGCATCCATACCAAACACCTCTCTAACATCTCCGACAAGTGAAACTTCTCCTATAAAAACAGTCTGTTTTGAAATAGCACGATTACGAAAACTACTTATAATCGCTGCTAAAACAGCAAGATCGGCAGAGGTTTCAGTTATTTTAATGCCACCTGTAATATTAATAAACACATCATATCCTGATAACGGTATTTCGAGTTTTCTTTCTAAAAGTGCCAAAAGCATATTTAGTCTGTTTGTATCAAAACCTGTTGCTTGTCTCTTTGAGTTTGCTGTATGTGACTCTGATACAAGTGCTTGAACTTCAAGTATTATCGGTCTAGAGCCCTCCATAATAACGGTTAAAGCAGAGCCTGCTTGTTCTGAATTACGGTTAAAAAATCTTGATGCGACATCGGTGGCAGATACCAATCCATCACTTCTCATCTCAAAAACACCTATCTCACTGGTAGGTCCAAAGCGATTTTTAAAACCTCTTAGAATACGAAGCTCCTGCGAAGAGTCGCCCTCAAAATATAGAACCGTATCAACCATATGCTCCAAAACTCTTGGACCTGCGATTGAACCCTCTTTTGTAATATGTCCTATAATAAATATAGCAATATTTTTATCTTTGGCAATTCTCATAAGCTCAAACGTAATCTGTCTTACTTGAGTTACGGAACCTGGAGCGGATGAGATGTTCTCAGAGTAAAGTGTCTGAATAGAGTCTATAATTATAAAATCATAATCTCTATGCTCAATCTCAATCAAAACCTGTTCTAACCTTATTTCACTCAGCAGATAGAGTGAGTCATGATTTGATTTTAGGCGATTCGCACGAAGTTTTATTTGAGAGCTTGACTCTTCACCGCTTACATAAAGAACATTTTGTCCTTTATAGGCTATATCACCTCCCACTTTTAGAAGCAGAGTAGACTTTCCCACTCCAGGACTCCCTCCTATAAGAGTAAGAGATCCGGGAACGACTCCCCCTCCTAGCACCATATCTAACTCTATATTTCCGGAACTAAATCTAATGATTTCTTCCTCTTTTATATCATTAATACTTTGTGCTTTAGCGGATGAACTTGAAGTTGATTTTGTCTGCTTTGCAACTTCTTGCTGATGTTCATTAAGTTCTACAAAAGAGTCCCATGCACCACAATTTGTACATTTTCCCATCCATCTCGGAGTCGTCAATCCACAGTGCTGACACTCAAAAAGAGTCTTTTTTTTGGACATATTTTTAGCCTTTAGAAAGGATTTGAGAAATTATATACATTATTAGCGTCTGAGGTATAAAATATGGCAAATTGTCATATTTTAATTTAGTCATGTATGGGGGTTTTAATTCTCTTCCTCAAATATAGCATCAAGAAGAGTATCAACAAATTCATACTTATCAAAGGGAGTTAAATTTTCAGGTTTTTCTCCAGTTCCGACATAAAGAATCGGAAGCCCAAGAGCATAAGCGATGCTAAAAATACTACCGCCTTTTGCAGTACCGTCAAGTTTTGTAATAATAATTCCGTCAATACCTATCATCTCATGAAATGCTTTTGCCTGAGCAATTGCAGAATTGCCTTGTGTTCCATCGATAATAAGAATAGTTCTATGAGGTGCACCGCTATGAGCTTTATCACAAATACGATTGATTTTTTTCAGCTCATTTGCTAAGTTAGTCTGCGTGTGAAGCCGCCCTGCGGTGTCTATAATAACATGATCAAACCCTTTTGACTTTGCAGAATCTATTGCATCGTATGCAACTGCCGAACTGTCATGTCCCTGCTTTGAAGCCACAATGGGAATATCTAATTGTTTTGCCCAAAGAGTAAGTTGCTCAATGGCAGCCGCACGAAATGTATCACCTGCACCGAGGATAACTTTTTTACCCTCATTTTTATACTTTAGAGCAAGTTTAGATATCGTCGTTGTTTTTCCGGCGCCATTTACTCCGACAATTAACTCAACAAATGGAGGAGTAAATTCAGGCTCTTTGTAAATTGTATTTGCAAGTGTTGCTAAAAGCTTTGGACGTAGAATTTCACGTGTCACTTTGCTTTGATAAATCTCATTTAAAATAATCTCTACCAATTCATACTCAACATCCGCTTCAAGTAAAATATCCTCTATTTCACTCTTAGAAAAGGAGAGCTGTTTTTTAGGAACTATCGCTTTTATCGCATCTGCAGTTTTTGTAAGCGATTTTTTTATAAATCCAAACATCTATTTGCCTAAAGCATTTCTGATATCACTGTCTATAAACTCTTCTTGCGCAGCACCTACATAATGATTTATTAAAGTTCCGTTTTTATACATAGCCATTGTCGGAATAGGGTATCGCTCTCCTAATTTCAACTCTTTTACGATTGCATCGCTTAAACGGCGATTCTGGTCAGAATTTACTAAAACGTATTTTGCTTTATATTTTTGGGCAAACTCTTCTAATTTTACATTCTCTATCTTGTCTTCAATAGTAATACCAATAACAATAAGGTCTTTTTTATATTTTTCTTGAAGTGAGGTAAGGTGAGTTGCCGCTGCACGACAAGGCGGGCACCACGTTGCAAATATATCAAAAATTACAACTTTATCTTTTGCACCTTCTAGTATAAAACCTTGAGCAGTTTTTTTAACAACATACTCTTTTTTATCAAGACCTGTTAAAACATACTCAGGACCTGAGAACATCTCGTTTGCACTATTTGCTTTTGATTTATTATCAGAACAACCTTGAAATAAGATTGCTACTACTATGGATAGAAATAAAATATATTTTTTAAACATTTGCCTGCCTTGTTTTCTGTTTTTTGAGTAAAATAATAGAAATTATAGCCATAAAGATTTTATATGCCTCTTACAAAAACAATTTTTAGACAAAATTGTCTAGATAAAATTAAAAGTTCTCCAAAACATAACCGCATCTATAAAAATGCAAAGATAGGTGCAAAATTGCTTCAAGAACTTAAAAAATTTAAAAACAAGAAGATACTTTTTTATACTTCTCTCCCTTTTGAAGCCGATACGGCAAAATCAATTAAAATACTCAGAAAAAAATATGATATTTTTGTACCGTTTATGGAAGGCGAAAGTTTTAAGATGGTACCATTTAGGTTACCGCTTAAGAAAAAAAAGTTTGGTATTTATGAAGCGGGAAATAGTTTAAGAGATATTAAAAAAATAGATGTAGCCATAGTGCCGATAGTCGGTGTAGATGGAAATTTACAAAGAATCGGTTTTGGAAAAGGGATGTATGATCGTTTCTTTGCAAAGTTAAAAAAAAGACCGTATATAATTTTTCTTCAATCAGAATTTTGTTATACAAAAGAGTTTATTTGTGACAGTTATGACATCACATGTAATGTAATTATTACACCGCACATGAAGGTGCAAAACAAAAATATGGCTATAAAGAGGAAGTAAAATGTTAAACGAGGTACTAAGCGGCAGCTCTGCAGCCGTTATTAGTGGGCTTGTTGGATTTTTCATCTCTAAAAAAATAACGAGTGCTAATTTTGATATTTATGTCGAAAAAGCTAAAGCTCAAGCGGGTGCGATTGAAAATGAAGCACAACTACTTTTATATAAAGCCAATATCAAATCTCAAGAGATTGAATTAGAAGCGACAAAACTATATGAGAGTGCAAAAGAGAAAGCTAAAATGGATCTTCTTCAACGTGAAGATGATATTTTAAGAAAAGAGCAAAGTTTTAAGCGTTATAAACAAAATGAAGAGAAAAAACTTCAAGATGAAGTTGCTACTTTAAAAGCTAGACAAGTTGATTTAAAAAGAAATGAAAAATCTCTAAGTTCACTAAAAAAAAGATATGAAGAGAAGATAGACGAAGCACTCAATGCCATGGAGTATTGTGCCGGTATGACGCAAGAGGAAGCAAAAGTTGTTTTACTTGAAAAAGTAGAAGAGAAATCACGTGCACAGATAGCTCATATTGTTAGACGTTACGAGAATGAAGCAAAAAGTGAAGCAAAAAAAAGAGCTAACTATATATTAGCGCAAGCTACAAGCAGATATGCTGGTGAGTTTGCTGCGGAGAGACTTACAAACTTGGTAAACTTGTCTGATGATGAGCTAAAGGGTCGTATAATAGGCAAAGAGGGCAGAAATATCAAAGCTCTTGAGACGCTTTTGGGTGTTGATATTATTATAGATGATACTCCAAATATAATTCTTGTAAGCAGTTTTAATCTATACAGGCGTGCTATTGCAACAAAAACAATAGAGCTTCTCATAGAAGACGGTCGTATTCAGCCTGCCCGAATTGAAGAAATCTATCATAAAGTGTGTGATGAATTTGAATCAAACACACTTAGTGAGGGTGAAGAGATAGTAGCCGACTTAGATGTGGGTGTTATGCATCCTGAACTTATAAAGCTTATCGGCAAGCTTCGTTACCGTGCCAGTTATGGACAAAATGCCCTTGCCCACACTCTTGAAGTTGCTCACTTGGCCGGAATTATGGCTGCTGAAATGGGCGGAGATATCAGGCTTGCAAAGAGAGCAGGATTGTTACATGATATAGGTAAAGCACTTACTCACGACAGCGAGGGCAATCACGTAGATCTTGGTGCGGCAATCTGTAATCGCTATAATGAGCATAGTATAGTTTTAAATGCTATTTATGCTCACCACGGACATGAAGAGATTAACTCTATCGAATGCGGTGCAGTTTGTGCTGCTGACGCACTATCAGCGGCAAGACCGGGTGCAAGACGTGAAGTCTTAGAGAGCTTCTTAAAAAGAGTAACTGAGATAGAAGAGATAGCATCCGAACATATCGGCGTTAAGCAGGCTTATGCCATAAATGCGGGACGGGAAGTAAGAGTTATCGTAAACGCATCGCTCGTAAATGATGATGAGTCAATTTTAATGGCAAAAGAGATAGCCAAAGAGATAGAAGCAAAAGTTCAATATCCGGGTGAGATTAAAGTCAATGTTATCAGAGAGAGCAGAGCCGTAGAGTTTGCAAGATAAAAATCTCTCAACGGCGCACCTTTTTGCATATCAAAATTTTGGTATGCAAAAGCCTTATCTGCTACAAAATATAATCAACAACTTTTGATTCTGTCGTTGCTGATTTTATAAATTCAACAACCTTTAAATGCGCAGGATGGACGGCATAAACATCCAAATCCTCTTTTGTGTCAAATGTAGAGTATATGGAGAGATCAAATGCTCTCTCTGCAACTGTAAAATTTATACCGACTTCCATTGACTTTAGAGTCGGAACTAAATCTACTAAAGCATTTAATCGCTCTCTTGCCTCTTTAAGATTTGCATCCTTGTTTTCATCTTTGAACTTAAACATAACTATATGAACTGTCATTAAAAAACCTTATCTGTAATTTGGCGAAATTTTAACTAAAAAAAATAAAATAGAGTTATAAAATTTGCGTTTTAAAGTAGATGAATGAGCATATATTTTCAATAAATATATGTTATGATTCTAATCAATATAATTTATCAAAAGGAAATAGTTATGAAAAAAATATTAAGTCTATCTCTGTTAGTTGCCTCTTTTACACTACTGTCTGCTTCTACAGAAGCTGAAGAGTTGGCTGTTAAAAAATGTGGAGAGTGTCACTTGATGGGTGTTGTATCTGCGGAAAAACTAAAAAACATGAAAGCACCGCCTTATTGGGCTATAACTAGAAAAGCTAGAGAACAATATGAAAACAAAGAAGATAAAATCAAATACATAATTGATTATGCAATCAACCCTAGTGAAGATAAAATGCTATTTCCTAAAGACACGGTAAAATTGTTTGGTGTTATGCCTTCACAAAAAGGTAAAGTAACACAAGAAGAACTTAAACTAATTGCTGAATACATAATAGAAGATAAAACTTTTTAAAACTACGATAGCCATCTTTTTGGCTATCAACTCGCAAGAAAATTACTCAAGCTAACATGCGGATCAAGACCTTCCAACATATTATAAACCTCTCTTGCAATGGGCAAGTATAACTCTTTTTTCTTCGCAATTTCGTATAACGCATAGGTTGTCCCTATACCCTCGGCTACTTCTCCAAGTTCTTCTACTATCTGCTCTTTTGATTTTCCCTCAGCTATACCTAAACCAACACGAAAATTTCTGCTCATTGTAGACGATGCACTCAAGAAAAGGTCTCCTGCTCCACTAAGCCCTATAAAACTCTCCTCTTTTGCACCGTAAACTTTGCCAAATCTTTGCATCTCAACCAAACCGCGTGATATAAGTGCAGCAGCAGCATTTTTACCAAGTCCCAAACCTTCACATATTCCAGCAGCAATAGCGATTACATTTTTATAAGCCCCTGCTACTTCTGCACCTACGACGTCGGTAGATGTATATGTTTTTATAAAAGATGGAAAAAATGAAGCAAATGTCTCACTAAGAAGCTCATTTTTAGAGTTGATTACGAGTGCGGTAGGCAAAGATTTCATAACCTCCGTCGCAAAAGAAGGTCCTGAGAGAAACGCAATATTCTCCTCGGGAATATACGAAGCGTATATTTCATTTAAAAATTTTCCGCTTGTCGCTTCTATACCTTTAGATGCCACTAAAACCTTATGATTTCTAAATCTGAAATTTTCTTCAAGCCATGATGAGATTTGCTGTGCAGGAATAGCAATAATCAAATACTCTAGTTCTAAAATCTCATCAAGAGAAATGAAATTTTTAATATCCCTATGCGTTCTTGATGTTATATATACTTCACACTTCTCGCTTAGCGCAAATGCCAAAGCACTTCCCCATTTGCCTGCTCCGATTACTCCTACTTTAGTCACATTCACTCCCTACTATTTTTTCAAACTCTTTGATGTCGATTTCATATCCTACAATCACAAATGAATCACCCTCTTTTACTCTATAATGCTTTATTATAGAAGAATATATAAATTCGTTTCTCATATTTTCATACATAATAGAGAGTGCGATAACACCATATTTTTTATCCCAATCGAGTTCAATAATCTCTTTTCCTATATATGAATTAGTGCCGTTTATTCTAATTTGAGCAATTTTCAACGTACTGTTCTCAAAAAGTATATTATGAAAAACCTCTTTAACTATTGGCTTTTCCATCATCTCTGCAATCATCTCTGCCGTAGTTTGAACAAGAGGAATCACTCTATTTGCACCAGCCATTTGAAGTTTGTTTGCAGTCTCTTTGTTATTTGAGAGAGCAATTATATTTAAATCAGGAAATGAAGATCGAAGCGAAATTGTTAAAAAAATATTTTCTGCATTATCTTCTAAGACACAAAATGCTATAGAGTGCTTAATATCAACAAACTCATTTATATCATCCCATTTATCACTTAAATCAAAACTTCTGATTTCAAATTCTGAACTGTTTTTTACAGTATCTTGTTCACTTTGCAAACTATATATATATATTTTATTGTAACTATCTACAATATTTTTAGCAATTTCTAGAGCATAATCGTTATAACCGAAAATTAAAGCGACTCTATTCTTCATGTTCTAATCTTTTTGTGTAAATATTTTTCAAACTCTTTTATAAAAGCAGAATTTCCAATAACAAGAAGATAATCACCGCTCTCAAGCAGAGTATTTTCCAATGGATTAAAGAAAAATCTCTTTTTATCTTTTTTATATATCCCAAGCAGTACAATTTTAAAACTGATACTATTGAGTTCATTTAAATAAATAATGTTTTCGTGGATTCTGCTATCTACCAGTATCTCTTCAACACTAACGCCATAATAGTCATTTCTTAGAGCATGAATAACCTCAAATGCGACAGGTCTGCCTATAAGCTCTTTAGATATCATGCCTACTAAGCCTTTTGGATAAAGTATCTCATTAACACCTGCAAATTCAAGTTTTTTCCTATTTGATTCATCCATAAGCAGTGATATCATATTTACTTTTTTACTTATAGATCTAACCGTTAGCGTTGTGTAAACATTCTCCACATCACTCTCTCTCAAACATAAAACTGCTTTTACTTGCGTATTTAAATCTACTCCGATTTTTCTATAACTCTCTATATTGCCCGGATCATAGTTTAAGGCGACAATTCCATCTTTTTTAGCACTGGCTATTCTATGCTCGCTCTCATCTAAAACAATAATTTTTACTTTTTGTTTTTTTAACTTGGCGGCAACCTCTTGCGCAACTCCTTCATAACCGCATATAAGATAAAAATGTTTCAATTTTCTTATATCATCTACTGTTTTTATCTCTCTAATTTCATCAAGTTTTTCGGTAAAAGCAGAAACAACAATTGATGTCGTAAAAGCTAAAACAGAAATACCTGCGATGATTACAAAAATAGCAACTGTACGCCCCTCAACCGTAATAGCAGTCACATCACCATAACCAACTGTTGAAATTGTCACGATTGACCAATAAAGAGCGTCAAAGAGAGTATTAATAGGCGAATCGGGATTGTTTGCTTCCATAATATAAACAAGAACAGATGACACAAAAACAACTATAGATGTAAACATCAATAAAATCAAGAATTCAAATTTTTTTGTGGATAAAACAGAAGCAAATACTTGAAAACTTGTGGTGTATCTAAAGAGTTTAAATACCCTAAATAAGACAAAAAGACGCAATAATCTAAGCTCATGAAAAAAAGGCAGAATTGCAAGTAAATCTATAATAGCTCTAATGGATAATATAAATTTAGACTTTGCTTTTAATATTTTAAGCACTGCCCTTGAGAGATTAAATCTTCTGCCAAGCATTGTATCATGCTCACTGCAGCTAATAACAATTTCACTTGCACTACTGCTTATCCAAAATCGCAATAAATACTCAATAAAAAAAATAATAGAAATAATATAAATATTAAAAAATTTTATGAAATCATGTACATCATTTTTTACTTCAGCTATTAAAATAGCAACACTTAAAAAAATCAGTGACATCATGAAAAGATCAAAATATTTTTTAGGTTGATATCTATTGTTCTCTAAAATATCATAAAAAAATCGTTTTTTTTGCTGATAGCCATCTGAAGTATTTAGAAAATATGCTAAGTTAACAATAAGACGACTAAAAAAATCCATCTATCCAAGCTTCTCTTTGAGTATATCGTTGACACTCTGCGGATTTGCACTGCCTTTTGACTCTTTCATAACCTGCCCGACAAAGAAGCCGAAAAGTTTATCTTTACCGCTTTTATACTCTGCCACTTTATCGCCGTTTGCAGCTATGACAGTATCGCAGATTGCCTCTAATGCTCCGGTATCGCTAACTTGTTTAAGTCCAAGCTTGTCGATTGCACCATCAACATCTCCGCCCTTCTCCATCATATGGTCAAGAACCTCTTTAGCAGCTTTTCCGCTTATCGTGCCGTCTTCGATTCTTTTGACTAAAAGCCCCATTGTTTTTGCATTTACCGGAGAGTTTGTAATATTTACATCCCCTTTAAATCTGCCCTGAAGTTCAACAGTCAGCCATGTAAGAGCATTTTTTGCACTTATGCCCTCTTCCATCATAGATTCAAAAAAGTGTGCCATTTCAACCGATGAAGTAACAACCATAGCGTTGTATTCGCTCATGTCGTAATCTTTTATAAAACGTTCCATCTTCTCATCAGGAAGCTCAGGAATCTTACTAAATTCAGCCATCATAGCATCTGTTACAACCGCTTTAAGCAAGTCAGGCTCCGGAAAATAACGATAATCAGCTGCTTCTTCTTTACCTCTCATAGAGCGAGTCTCTTGCTTGACTTGGTCAAAAAGACGAGTCTCTTGAACTATCTCTTTATCATAAACACCATCTTCCCAAGCTTCTACTTGACGAGCAACTTCAAGTTCTATCGCTTTTTGAATAAATCTAAAACTATTGATATTTTTTATCTCAACACGAGTGTAGAGCTTCTCATCGCCTTTTGGGCGGATAGAGACGTTTACGTCAACTCGGAATGATCCTTCTTGCATATTTGCATCGCCAATGTCCAGATAGCGGATAATTGAGTGAAGTTTTTTAAGATACAAAATCGCCTCTTCGGCACTTCTCATGTCAGGCTCGCTCACGATTTCTAAAAGCGGTGTACCTGCACGGTTTAAGTCAACCTTGGAGATAGCTCCGTCATGTATATTTTTACCGGCATCTGCTTCAATATGGGCACGGTTAATTCTAATAGTTTTATGGCTGCCGTCCTCAAAGTCAATGCGAAGTTTTCCATGCTCAACTACCGGAGTATAAAGCTGAGTAATCTGATAAGCAGAAGGGCTATCCGGATAAAAGTAGCTTTTTCTATCGAAATATGATGTTTGATTTATAGTTGCCTCAATAGCCGTTCCAAGCATTACAGACTTATGAAGAACCTCTTTATTTAAAACAGGCAATGCTCCTGGTAGTGCTAAACAAGTTGGACATGTATTTGTATTTTGTTTGTGATTAAAACTTGTTGGGCATGAGCAAAAAAGTTTAGTTTTTGTGTTGAGTTGAACGTGAACTTCCAGACCGATAACTACTTCAAACATAATGTTCCTTAAATAATAAAGTATAAAATTGTGCCGAATTTTACCCAATTATGCTTTTAACTTTCATAAACGCTTTGCTTAACGGGAAAAAATTATTTTTTGTTATATAATAAGTTACTATGAAAAATATTTTTTTTAAACTCTTTACTTTCTTACTGTTTACTTTGTCCGCAAATTCAAGTGAATTTGATGTAAAAGCATTTGGAACTCTCGGCGGTGTATATAATGATAATAGCGACTACATATACAGAAAAGATATTTTTCAAAAAGATGGTTCTTCTGATGATTTGAGTTTCAAAACAGATACGGTAGTCGGTCTTCAAACCACTCTACATGTCAATGAAAATTTCTCGGCACTGCTTCAAGGCATAGCAAATAATGATTATGATGACAAAGTAAGAGCAAAAATTGACTGGGGCTATCTTAAATATGACTCAAATGAAAATATTACTCTTAAATTTGGACGTATTAGAACTCCTTATTATAAAAACTCTGAAAACCTCAATATAGGCTATTCAAACCTCATGATACGCGAGAGTGTCGAAGTTTACGGTCAAGTTCCATTTTCATCATACAATGGCGTTGAAATAACATACTCAAACATAATCGGTACATATTTTTATACCATTCAAGGCGGGTATGGGAGAGAAGAGTTAACTGTTCCAAACCACTCGCTTAATCAAGAAGCAAACGTAAATATTGATGATCTATATGCTATAAACTTAACATTTGGTACAACCGCCTTACAAACAAGAGTTACATACATAAACGCTGACATAACAGCAGTAAACCAATCATTAAACCAACTCTTTGCTGGATTAAGAGCATTTGGATTGGATGAGTTGGCAGATCAATATGAGCATAAAAATAAACAATCAGAGTACTTGGGATTTGGAATATTTTTAGATTATAAAAATATTCTATTTTCCAGTGAATATGGACAAAGAAGACTTAATAGCTTTTCCAGAGATTTACATGGATATTACGCCACCGTTGGTTATAGTTTTCATAAACTCATTCCTTTTATAACCTATGCCAAATCTGAAATGGATAATGTTACTTATGGAGCAAATACAGTCTCACCTATTCTTAATAATCTGCTTCGCTCTCAAAATACAGCTCAATCATCAAAAACAGTTGGCATAAAATATTATCTCAATGAAAATTTTGATATCAAATTTCAATATGAAAATATTATTCCAAAAGGTGATTTTGGAAGCTATCACTTAAGCTCTTTACAAAAGCCTCAAGAGTTAAATGTCTTCTCATTTGCTTTGGATTTTGTATTTTGAAAAGGTTTATTGCATGAAAATCATTTTGTTGCTACTGCTTAATATATACTTTTTAAATGCCCAAATAGTTATAGTGACAAACAAAAATACAAAAATTGAGAATCTTCCAAAAG
>MICC01000093.1:0-9342 GCA_001829715.1 Sulfurimonas sp. RIFOXYB12_FULL_35_9 | reverse complement strand
ATAAATAAAATAGACACTATCAAATTAGAACCGATTTTATCAGATGATGAAGCTTTACATGATCAATTTTGCAATGCTATTTTATGCAAAAGCCAGTCACAGTACAACAGTTACTGGACTAGGTTAGTTTTTACCGGAAAAAAATCTATATCTAAAAAGTTAGAATGGAAAGAGATTGTTAAAAAACTTCAAGATACAAATACTATCGCTTACATTGAAAAAAAAGATTTAAGGGAGGAGTGGAAAATTGTTTATGAAGAAAATTAAGAGAATATTATTCTACTATCACTCTCTTTCAATTTTAAAAAAATTTTTACTTGCACCTCTCTTTGGCATTATTTTAGTTTTACCTTTTTACAATTTTATATTTTTAAGCATGTTAGATATGAAACACTCGGTAAATAGTGTTAACAGCGAACTAATACCCCTCTATGAAGTCTCTTGCGACAATATTTTACTGCTAGAAAATATAGTAAGTGAGATAGATAGCGCAGTCTCTTCAAAAGAGATAGAATGGATTGAAACATCCAATAGACATGCAGAAAAAATAAGAAAAAATTTAAATAATCATCTAAACAGTAACTACAAAGAAGATATACAAGAATCTATAATTGCTTTTGATAATTACTATGAAACCATTGAAAAAGTTTCTAAAAAAATAATAAAAAGCAATCACTTTTATCATGATATTGAAAATGATACAAAAACTTTAATACAAGACTACAATAAAATTAGCATGTTATTAAAAAATTTAAAATCCAAAACCAAAGATGACATTGAAAAAAATATCGACTCAATTTATAAAAATACAAATTTTGTTCTACTTAAAGGAACTTATATATTTTTTATATGGTTTTTTACCTCGACTCTCATAATATATTTAGTTTACAAAGATATAAAATATAGAATAAAAAGGATAGTCGAAGACTCAAAAGAGATTGCAAGGGGAGATGTTGATTTTGAAAAAAGGTTATGCATAGTCTCGTATGATGAACTCGGTCAGATAGTTAGATCTTTAAATATATTTATAAATAAACTTCACAAAAAGCATGAAGAGTTATTAGAAGCAAAAAAAGAACTTGACACTCTATATATAACAGATAGACTTACTAATGTTTACAATAGAGTTAAAATAGATGAGATTATCGATATAGCGTGTAAAAAGAAAGAAACTTTTAGTGTAATTTTAATTGATATCGACCATTTTAAGCTAGTAAACGACACACATGGGCATCTTATCGGTGATTCGATTTTAAAAGAGTTTGCTACTATTTTAAAAGATGCTGCCAGAGATACAGATTTTATAGGAAGATGGGGCGGTGAAGAGTTTATAGTCGTATGCACGCAAACAAGCAAAGAGGATGCCATCTCTTTGGCTGAACACTTAAGAACCAAAATCCAAGATTTTGATTTTACTAAGGTTGGCAAAAAAACGGCTAGCTTCGGTGTGGCAGTGAGCAGAGAAAATGATGATGCAGAGTCAATCATTGATAATGCCGACAAAGCACTCTATAGAGCAAAAAACGGCGGTAGAAACCAAGTCATCTGCTATGAATAACTAATATTTCTGTCTCTCAAGAATAATAATTTTTATATCAAATTTATCTGCAACTGTTTTAATTCTGTTTAAATACTTCTCATCGCCATCTTCGACGATAAGTGCAACGGCAGGCTTTTTCTTTGTTATCTCTGCATAATAGAGTGATTGCCCGATTCCCTCTGCCCATTTTTTGGCAAAATCTACCTCTATGGCATATTCGCTTGTAAGACAATCAACTCTTGCCTTGTCAAATAAAACATACTCTGTTTTGCCGCCAAACTCACTGCACATTTTAGTTTGATAGTACTTTTCATCCCGTTTTACCCCATCTTCTTGTTTCTCTTCTGTTTTAAAAGAGAGATTGGCATCAAATAGAAGATATAAAACAAGTGCAAAAAGGCTAAAAAGAAGTGAAAAGAGTTTTTTCATAAAAGGGTTATTTTGTATGTTTTGAGTAGATTTTTTCTAACAGTTCCGTCTGTTTTTTTATCTCATAAAATTTTTCTCTGTTTATGGAAAAAGCATCAAGTGCCAAAACCAAAAAAAGTGAAACTACTACGAAAGTTATTGTAATAAAAAGAGCAAGTGAATAGCCTAAAAAAAGAAAGAGTTGGAAGGTTATAAGAGCACCAAAGAGGACAATTGCCCATGATGCTCCAAGCAAAAAGCTTACAATTCTATCGAATTTTTCTTTTTGCATTAGAAGTAGTTTTTAATGTTCTTCAACAGCTATAGCACTACCAAGGTAAACATAAGTAAGCATCATAAAAATAAACGCTTGCAAAAATGCCATAAATGTCAGAAGTGCATACGGAATCATTGGAAGAACCCATGGAGCAAGCATCAAGATAACCATCAAGAACATATCATCACCCTTAACATTACCAAAAAGACGGAAGCTAAGTGAAACTAAACGAGAGAAATGAGAAACGATTTCAATCGGGAACATTAACCAGTATAACCACCAAACGGGACCTAGAAAATGCTTAAAGTATTTAATAACACCTTGACGACGAATACCCTCAAAGTTATAGTAGATAAATACTGCAAGAGCAAGCGTAAATGCAAACTCTAAAAATGCGGTCGGAGCTTCAAACCCCGGAACAACACCGATTAAGTTAGCGATACCGACAAAAAGACCGATAGTAGCAACAAGAGGAAGATAACGGCGAGCAGCTTCTTGACCCATAACATCCGTTCCCATTTTTAGAACACCGGAAATATATGCTTCCATTACATTTTGAGCTCCCGTTGGAACTACTTTAAGATTTGACATAGCCATTCTAACAATAACCAAAGCGATACCTGCAGCCAACAACATGTGCGTCATATAGATAAAACTTTTCTCGTGAGAAATTAGACCGAAAAATGTGAACAATTCACCCATAGGTGTACTCCCTGTCTCAAATAAATTGTGTGATTATAGTAAAAATTTAATTAAACTTTTATAATACAAAAAGTTTTTTATCTATTTTTTTTACTTTTAGCCTGTTTTACGTCTTTTGCACTATAGTTTTTTCCTGCGATGCTCTCTAAAAATACAGTCGCATAAGATCCTTTTGGAAGTGTAAAAGATAAATTCATCATTGTCTCTTTTTTAACAAACTTGCAGTCTATCTCGCTCGGATAGATAAGAGCTTCTCTTCTGTAACCTTTATCTTGCAAATACTCGTCATCATATTTTGTCTCTATCTCTCTGGCATCGTCTCTTGCTCTAAAAGTATCCCTGCCGCAAAGAAGTCCTGTCGGTATAAGCTTTTTACTCTCAAACTCTTTAGTCGGTATCAGTTTTGGAGTCGATAATTTGCCATCCTTTGATAGATAAACATCACCGCTTAAAAGTAGAAACTCTGAGCTGTTTTTCTCTCTGCTCAAAAGCACTCTCTCTCTTAGCCATTCATTGAAATAGTAGCTTTGGTAAACTGAAATCAAAAAGCTCTTAATTTTTGCATCTTCAATAAAAAGCTCACCTTTTATCATCTCTTTTGCCTGTTCTATACTGCCTGCATCTTGACCGAATCTCTGATACCCGAAATAGTTTGGAAGTCCGGTTTTTGCTATTTTTCTGGCAACTTTTTCTATTTTTCCGGCATCCATAGCATCTATATCATAAAGATTGATGCTAAATCTGTTCCCTTTTAAATCACCCATTCTTATGGAGTGAGAGTGTCTTATTTTTTCTAAAATTTTTATCTGTTTATGCTGAAAATTTTTAAACGCTCTCTCATGCTTTGACTCGACAGATATATACTGTGTTGTAGTCGCATGTTTGTCTTTTAACCCTGCATAACCTATCTTCTGTGCGGGGACATCAAGCAGCTCTGCAAAAACCGCTATCATATCCCATGTAGTTATCTCAACTTTTTGCACCTTTAAAATCAGGTAATTTCCTTTGCCTAAAAACTCTCCTAGCGGCACTTCATCAACTACGAAATCTTTCTCGTTTTGATAAAATTTGAAATTTATATCTTGTGTGCTTAGTAGATATTCTCTATCTAACTCTTTTATATCTGTAAAAATTTTAGCTCCTTTGAAGCAATGGCTATATCTTTTTGTATAGCTTTTTTCAACTCCACAATGGAGTCAAATTTTTGATTTTCTCTAATAAATGAGACAAAACTGATGCTCGCTCTCTCATTGCAGAAAACTTCACCATCAAGTATGTGACTCTCTAACGCAAAATTCCCATCAGTTGTAACTCTATGCCCTACAAAAGAGACGGAAGGATGAAAATGCTCCTCATCGTCGATGCGTGTTAGCGTTGCATAAACACCCTCTTTTGGCATTAAAAAACTCCCTGCCTCTATGTTTATAGTAGCTACAAGCTCTTTTTTGCCGATTCCTTGACCTGAGACCACTTTACCTTTAATAGTGTAATTATGCCCTAAAAAAGCGTTAGCTCCTTTAATATCTCCGATTTGAAGCTTTGCTCTGATCTTGTGAGAGTGAACGGAATCTCCATGAAGTGTAACCTCGTCTATAACTCTAACTTCCCCGTCAAAAAGAGTTCTTAAGTCGTTAAACGAGTACTTTCTATCTTTTCCGAAGTGAAAATCGTACCCTACTACTATCTTTTGAAGTTTTGGAAATTTCTCTTTTAAAAACGCTATAAACTCTTGCCCGCTTAAATGACGGATACTGTCTAGCTCAAGATATAAAATAGGATAGTGGGAAAAATGCTCCCTCTCTCTTTTAGGAGTCAAGTTTGCATATCCGGTCTCGATAACGACAATAGCACTGTTTTTATCCAACGCATTAAAGAGTTTCTGATGCCCGATGTGCATCCCGTCAAAACCGCCGATAGCGATGGATGTGCTGTTTTTCAAATCTTTTTCCTCTCTACCAAAATAGCTTCTTTGTTTTTTATGCGAAATTTTATCGAAATGGTCTATATTTTATCATTAAGAAGAGAGAAAGAAAAACCTATCATTTGTGACTTTATATATTTCGCATTTTGTTTCTATACCACTTACGAAGCCCATACAGGCTTATCAAAATCCAAAAAAACTCTAAGATAAAAGAGGCAAGATTCCAATTGTACAAGAGTGAATACACAACAAGCAATGAGCCAACGGCGTTAAGAAATGAGTATAAGAACCCTTTTGAGTCTATTTTTTCACTTTGCAGTAAAAAATATGTTATCACAACAATGACTACACCTACGATACCGACGACATCTACTGTAAAACTGTTCATTTATTTTCTCCGTGTTTTTTTCACTATCTCTCTATTTTACCAAACTATAAGCAGGATCTAGCGTTTTTGCTATGGTTTGATGAGCTTGTAAAAGTGTTTTTTGCTCTACAAAGCCTAGCTTCTTGATAAATCTGTTATATGAAAAATTTCTCACTTGAAAACAGTCTATCGTATTGGAAAAAATTCAACTTCCCAAATTTCGCCCTGATTAATATTCATAGATATCACCCGCGTCGCTTATCTCCTCGACAAAGCTCATATAATCCTTGTCTTTTGATGCCTCTGCGGCGGCTCTCTCCCATCTCTCTATCTCTTTTTGTTTTATATAAGATTGCATGGCATCTTTATATAAAGAGGAAATCGAAGCATGCAGCTCCTCTTTCAATGCCAAAACCTGCTCTTTTAGCTCATGAGGAACCGTTATAGTGATTTTTTCTGCTTTTAACTGTGTTGATGCCATACTATTATCCTTATTCTTTTACATGTTATATTACAGTAGTTTAAATATGTCAATTTGGATAAAAGGGTGGAGATTCACTCACTGGGGCGTGACTCATATTTATTTGTAATATCTATTTTATAAAGATTAAAAGTTGAAAAGCTGATAGTTTGATTATTGTCTTTTGTAAGTGCTAATAAAGAACCATCACTATCAATTTTCAAATCTATTAACCTAGTTGGTCGCCCAGAATTTATGTGAATAGATTGTCTTTCTGACAGTTGAATAGGTTTTCCATTTTGATCAAAAAAACTAATCAATCCATTCATTATACTGTTCCCGTCATATTCCATTCCACCTACAAAGATTCTTCCTATATTATCTGTAACTATCGTATTACTTTCAACCCGATAAAATGATCTAATATCAATTCTCCCATTTTTTCCAATTCTATTGTCACTGACACCTTTAGGATTTATAGCTACAACAAAACCATTATTTCCTGCACCTACAGTAAGTGTTGTTCCATTAGGTAAAGTAGTAATATTATTGATTTGATTAACAAAACCATTATGTAGTAAAACTGGAGAAATGTCTTTTACACCATACTCTCCGAAGTTATTATCCAACTTACCATCAGACTGATATTTTGCTACAAAACCAGATCTTGATTTTGCAACAATATAAAATGAATTTGAGTGAACATCATATGAGATACCAGAAGGGTATGCAGTTTTGTAAGCTACTGGCAATGTTTCAGAAATACCATTTATACCAAATGAAGGCACTATATTACCATCGGTATCAATAGCTATTATTGCTGTTCCTATATTTTGTATTTCTGAACATAATAAGTAAATTATTTCATTGTTTATTACAGCATTTTTACATCGTGGAATTATTTCATTATTAATTTCAACTATTTTGATATTTCCATTATTGAAATTAGTTTTGTTTTTACCCCAACTGTCTAAAATAGTAATAAAGGCTTGGGGTTTATTTTCTTCATATAGTGTTCCTATAATTAATAGTTCATTATTAGGTAGTGATATTATCTGTGATGGTTCTGGTCTGCTTGAATCAAAGTCAATTAATCGATAACCACTTCCTGAAGCACCAAATTCATCATTCCAACTACCATCTTTTTTAAATGCATCGATACGAAGCTGTACTGTTTGTTCTCCTTCAACTTCATAATATTTTGAAAGGACTATGTACATATTATTATGAATAATAAAGTTTATAGGCTCAATTGTTTTACTATAATCACCGACTAACTTATCTACTCGTGAAATAATACTCTTGTATCCATGAGTAATTTCATTTTCAACTTTTAATAGCTTCTCTTGTAAATTAAAATAAATCATTAATAAGACAGATATGACAATTAAAGCTGTTCCAATATATAAGGTGATATTGTCATTAGAATTATTTACAACTTGCACAGAATATTTATCTGTTTGTAGTGTGAGACTAATAAAGTTAAAAATTTTTTGAAAGATCAAACCACCTCCAATAAGAAACAAACCATATGTAATCTTTTTTTCTATAGGTGAATTTAAGATTGAGTCTAGTTTTTTAAGAAATATTTCTTTTAGTTCATATTTTTTAATTCAATATCCTTTGTAGCATAGCTATTTATTAAACGAACATTATATATCAAACAGCTTGATATCAGCTAATTAAACAAACACAAATAATGTTCATTTAAATTCAAAAAACATATACTGTCGTTAAAGTGAAGCACTAACGGTATATCGCCATTTATGCTTATTGATTTTCACTGTAAAACCGTAACTCTCAAGTATCTCTTTTAATACACTCGGCTCATAAAAATTGGCAGGTTCTCCGAATAGTTTTTCCATCAGGTATATGCTTTTTCCCAAAAATGTACCTAAATCAAAATCGTATATGAAAAGTCTTCCGCCGTTTTTTAGTACCCGCAGCACTTCTACAAATGCGGCATCAGGGTCATTAAAATGGTGCAGGGATTCTCCCATAAAAATGGCATCAAAACTATCATCTTCAAACGGAAGCAACTCAGCGTTTGCGATATGAGTCTCCAGATACGGCGGAGCATATTTGAGCATTCCCTCGGCAGGGTCGATTGCCACATATCTCAAATTGTCGTTGCATCTGTAAGCGAACTCGCTCATCATTCCGGTTCCGGCTCCGATATCCAAGACGCTCTCTTTATCACTAAAGCCATGCAAAAACAGACACAGATCTTCCAAGATTGGTTTTGAGTATACGATAGAGCCGAAATGTTTAAAGACAAATCCGAGATTGTTAAAAGGTATCATGCTGCATCCTGTTTCTTTAGCATTTCTTTTTTTCATTATCTTCAAGTAGATTTTTTGCGTTTTTGCTTGTTACTACCTTTTTACCTGTTTTAGCTTCAAGTTCGGCTCTTGCTACTTTTGCTACATTACCGCCTTGCTGTGCAACTTCTCTACTCTCTTCAAAACTTTTAGGATTTATCGCTTCTGAGATATCTTTAGTAGAAGCTTCTGCCAACATGTTTAAAATCAGCTCCGTATTCGTCATATTGTCCCGCAGGTTCTCTTTTTTGAGACCTTTTAGGATTTTGTACTCTTTTGTTGTTTTATCCGCCCAAGTTTTTGTGATAATGTCCGTGAGTGTTGCAAACTCTGTTCCCTCTTGCACTCCCACTCTATTCCACTCATCTGTCAGCTCTTTTCGTATTTCAATGCTTTTTAGCCTTTGATTTATCCAGTTTTGGCTATATCCGAGTTCCAAATACTGTTTCAATGCTCTATCTATGCTAAGTTCAGGGTCGCTCATCTCATCAATACGCTCACTTGCCACTCTTGCCAACCAAAGCTTAAAAGGCTCTGCTTTTGGAGACGGAATGGACTGAATCAACCTAAAAAGCTGCTCCGTATCGGCTACATCTGTAAGCCTCATTTTTCCATCGACTGCTTTCATCTTCAACTGGTGACAATTTGTCACCGTTTCATTTCCTTCATCTCGCAGGCGTTGTTTTAACTTATTCCAGTATTTTCTTGCTCTTTGAAAGTCTTGACTATCCGTCAAAATTTCTATAGCATCTACGATAGATACATACCATTTTTCTTTCTCATCATCCCAAAGAGTTCTTACTTTTTTCTCTTCAAAAAGTTTGATAGATTCGTGCGGTTTCATCGGTTTTACCTTTAACTATCATTTTGGGCATTATAGCTTCTCAAATGAATCAACTCAAAAAGTATTGCAATTTGTTATATTTTATCTAAAGTTACTTCTCAAAGCAGTAACAGTACTCCAGATTACCCTCTTTACCCGTAAGTTTTGAAGGCGATTTTAGAACCAGTTTCCACCCTTTTAGGCTACATGCATCTTCAAACTTTATCATTGCTTGTAACACTGCTTTTTCGTCCGTTACAACACCGTTTTTATCTCTTTTCGCTTCTCGTCCTACTTCAAACTGCGGTTTAAAAAGCAAAATTATATTTTTTTTTGAAAGTCTATCTACATCATCCAAGATGTTAAGCAGCGATATAAAAGCTACATCGCTCACGACTACGTCAAACTCTTTGTCGCTCTTAAACTCTCTTATATCGCACTCTTCATACGAGTGGACTCTGCTATCGTTTTTCAGGCTTGCATGTAACTGATTTCGCCCGACATCAACGGCAGTTACTTCTCT
>MICC01000092.1:21543-21685 GCA_001829715.1 Sulfurimonas sp. RIFOXYB12_FULL_35_9 | reverse complement strand
CCGGAAATGAGTTTTATAAAATGATTAGAGCAGAAAAACTATATAAGAAGTATGGCGCGCTTGAAGCGTTGAAGGGTTTGGATGTTGAGATTAAGTCGAATACTCTCACATACATTGTTGGACCAAACGGCTCAGGTAAAAC
>MICC01000092.1:20497-21509 GCA_001829715.1 Sulfurimonas sp. RIFOXYB12_FULL_35_9 | reverse complement strand
CCTACATCCGGGAACATATTTGTTGACGGTACAAAGTTGAATGGAATATATAATTACAGAGCAAAAATTGGTTACATGCCGCAGATTGCAAGTTTCCCGGAAAACCTTAGTGTGAAAGAGGTATTGACTTTACTCAAAGAGATACGAAACGTAAATGAAAAATTTGATGATGAGTTAATCCATTTGCTTAATCTCGAAAAGGAATTTGAAAAGCGGATAAAAACATTATCCGGCGGAACCAAACAAAAATTAAACGCAGTGATTGCATTCCTTTTCAATCCGCAAATTCTAATTCTGGATGAACCAAGTGCGGGACTCGATCCGGTTTCAAGCAGTATTCTAAAAGATAAAATTTTAAAAGAAAAGAATGCCGGCAAAACAATTTTGTTCACTTCTCATATCATGAGCGAACTTGAAGAACTTGCTGAAGAAATTATTTTTCTTCTCGAAGGAAGTATTTGCTTCGCCGGGAAAAAGGATGAATTGATTGCGATGACTGGTGAAAAAAACTTAGAGAGAGCCATTGCCAATCTAATGGTTGGAGAAAAAGTATGAACGCGCTTAAATCAATAATAAAATACCAAGTGCACGATACCTTCAGAAGCAAGTGGCTCGTTGTTTATACTTTGTTCTTTGTTGTTTTAAGCTATGGTTTGCTTTCCTTTACCAATGATTCCAACAAAGTTATTCTAAGCTTGCTGAACATTAATATGATTGTAATCCCTCTGACAAGTTTAATCTTCGGTACAATCTATTTGTACAACAACAGAGATTACATCATTCTGATATTATCTCAGCCGATAAATCGGAAAACACTCTTTGTCGGATTGTATTTAGGTCTATCGGTACCAATGGTTTTAAGTTTTCTTCTTGGTACTGGATTACCAATTCTGATTTACATTCGGAACTTCAAAGAAGCCGGAACTGTGTTGTTAAACTTGTTCGTTGGCGGCGTGTTTGAGACTTTTATTTTCGTATCCGTTTCTTTTCTAATTGCGACTATGAATGAAAA
>MICC01000092.1:0-20440 GCA_001829715.1 Sulfurimonas sp. RIFOXYB12_FULL_35_9 | reverse complement strand
AGCTTCAATAAGTTCTTTAATGCCTTTGTGCGGAAGCATAAAACCATATGAAGAGATAACGGTTTTAGCATCTAAAGATAGCTCTTCTCTTTTTTGCATAGACTCTTGCGTAAGCGGTTCTCTTTTTTGTACACCGTGAGGGAACAGAGATACATTATCGACTAAATTGAATGATTTTAATATATTCAAATCGTCAATATTATGAACAAAAATTCTTTTTATTTTTTCTAAAGAGCCGCTAATCCACGATAAAGATGCTTTAAAATCATCTCTGTTTACATCTTTTACAGAGTGAAGAGTAATGTAGATGTCTATGTTTTGGGCATGAAGCTTATCAAAGAGTTCGCCTAGTACCATGAGGTTGAAAAAACCGAAATTAAACTGGATAACAACCGTTTCTAAATCGTTTTGAATGATTGCATCATAGAGAGGATTCAAGTCCTTATCATTGACATTGTTAAATACTCTCTCTATAGAGTTTTCCATATCGTGAGTAATAATCTCGCTTTTATCTACACTGTTCGCTAATATTTTTATATCAAACACATCTTTGTCGAAATGATTTAGCAGAAGCTCGGAATATGTTGCTATTCCGCATTTAGTGTTGTAAGTGCTTACCCAGCCGAGTTTTGTTTTTTTGTCGTCAAAGATTGGTTTTTGCTTGACCTCTTCAACTGCTTGAAGCAATCTTTTAGCGCAGTGTTCCCACTTATAATTTGCTAAAATATTCTCTTTTGCTTTTAGTGTTTTTTGTGCTATCTCATCTTGTGGCATCTTGTAGAGAAGTTTCATCAGTTGTGCAAGATATTCCAAAGATGGTTCTACCCAGTATGAGTTAAAGAGATTCATGTGTGTTTGCGCTTTTGCAAATGCATAATCTATAAGCCACGAAGTATCATCACTACAAAAATCACGTTGCCCTCCAAAACCTGTCGTAATAACAGGCATATCAAAAAGCATAGCTTCAGCCATAGGAAGCCCAAACCCTTCTCCACGGCTTGGAGCGACCAGAGAGTTGCATTTTTGATATAAGCTGATGATGAAAGCGTCTTGGAGATCTTCATTTATAAGTTCAACTTCGGGAAAGTTTTTGTTTGCGTTTTTATGATTTTTCAGCAACTCTTCTATGTTGTTATGCGGATTTGGAAATGTTTTTATAACCAGACATACATCATCAGAAATAGTAAATGCCATCTCATACGCTTTTAACAAAACATCTACGCCTTTTCTAGGAAAACATGAAGATATGTGTAAAAACTTATAGCTTTTTTGTGTGTTAAGAGCGTACTCTTTTGGTTTAATTTCTAAGAGATGATCTACGCCTACGCCTACTACGGGAGCAGAGATAGACAAACCGTTGTCTATCATCACTTTTTGAACATAACGGCTCATAACCGGAAGTGCGTCTAAATGAGTGTTAAAATCTTGAAGATACTGATTTGGGAAAGCCGACTCTTCCCACCCGTAAGAGTTTGTCAGGTTTATAAGCCCTTTCGCATCATATACTCTCGGCGGATAGAGATTTCTCAGTACGACATCTGAAGTTTGCGCCTTTGTGGCTTTTTTATAAAGTTTGTCATAAAATGGGTTCTGCATTAAAAAATTTTGATTCGGCTCAAAATCACCTAAACCTTCGGTTGAAAAAAGAGAGACCGACTCAGGCTCTATCTTTTGCAATGCTTTTGCCATTTCTCTATTTAAAAGCGCTAAGGAGTAACTAGAATCAAAAGGCCCTTCTATCTGAATGGCTACATTTTGAAGTGAAGTTGTTTTTGGAATACTCTTAAGATCTATGGATGTGAGATTTTGGCGATTTAAGAAATACGCCAAATCGTACTTTATCTTATTGTGTTGAAAATCAAGAAGGTTCTCTCTTTGCGTTTTAATAATGGCTCTCTTAAGCGCCCTGTTTTTTGAAAGAAGAGATAAAAAGCCTGCCATGTATCGTAGATTTTTTTCTTTAAAAAGAACTCCCGATCCGCCCAGTGTATTTTTAATATTACTGCTGTCATACGCCACAACGGGAACATCAAAAATCATAGCTTCTATAAGCGGCACTCCAAAGCCCTCATGTTCGCTTAAACAGACAAAAACATCTGAGGCACGGTAGTAAGCATAGAGATCTTCATAAGGAACTTTCCCCGTTATATGAACAAAATCTTGAAGGTTTTTTTCATCGATAAGGTCATACAGGCTTTGTTCATAATTTTTATCTGAAGTGCCGCCTACCAGAAAGAGTTTTGATGGAATGGGTGAGAGTTTTTTAAAGATATCAAAAAGCTCTATAAGCTCAAACTGACCTTTGTTCGGTGCTATGCGACCTACAAAAAGGATGTTGTATGTATTTGTATTTTCATCAAAAAGCTTATAATTCCATGGATGATTTTTTATCTTGTCGTACTCTATAAGAAGCGGAATAACTTCTGTTTTTTCTTCTGCAAAACCTACATCAAGAAGTTCATCTACATTTAGTTTTGAATCGCCTATGCTTGCATGTACAATTTTTTTGAACATTTCAAGCTGCTCTCTGCCTTTGATACAGTAATGATGAAACGGGCTCTCTTTAGGGAAAAAATCATGCGGCGTTATGTTGTGATAGACTAAAACAATCTTCTCTTTAAGACTTAAAATCCACTCTTCGAGATCATGCCCCATAGAGTGATGCAGAAGTAAAATATTTTCCTGTGATGTTTTGTATTTTGAGTAGTGTAAAATTTTATCCTTTAGTTGCGGTGCAACATGTTCACAATATATTTCGGACTCAAAACCAAGCTCTTGTAAAATTTTTTGCGTATATAAAAGACTGTTTGTAACGGCATCTCCATACGCGCTTCCTGAGTGAAATTGATGAATTTTTATTTTGCTCATTTTTTGTATCCGATAATTGCGTAATCTTGTTCTTTGGTGAAAGCAAACAGTATATCGTTCACGTCGCTAAAACTTCCGTCTTTGATGTACTTAACCTCTTTTGAAAGATTTAATCTTAATATATCGGTATCCATAAAACCGTTTTGCTGTAGCAAAAACTCTCCCGTGATGGGAGGAATCGGATTTAGGTGTGTCGGATCCGTATAAAAATTACAAGCTCCTACTACAATATTTTCGGGATTTGGAGTTTCAAAAATTACCATACCGCCTTTTTGTAAAACTCTGTAGCTCTCCTCTAAAAACTTCATTAAAATTTCAAAAGGAAGATGTTCTATGATGTGAAAACCTGTAATAAAAGAGAGCGACTCGTCTTTTTGATTTGACAGGTATTTTATGACATCTGCTTCTTCAACATCAAGCCCAAACTCTTTTGACTTTGTAACCATCATACGGTTTAAATCTACGCCTTTTGAGCTTATGTAACCGTTTTCTTGCAGAAGCTCCAACCATTCACCCCTGCCGCAGCCGACATCTAGAGATCTTACATCATCCTTTTTAAAAGGCAGTTTTTCAATGTATGGCAGATAGGCTTTTACTCTATTTTTTATCTCATCCCTGCTGCCGCGAAACTTGTCTTCAAACTCTATATAGAAGTTGTCAAATTTATATTTCTCTTCTTCGGTAATAAGTTTTAACTCTTCTTGATTTAACACTTCATGCGGCAACCTTTTTTTCGCTTCATTAATGAGGTTTTGCATAGTTTGCTCAGTTAATCTCATGTACTCTTTTGCATAATTTACTGTTTGCATATAAAGTTCTAACTGGTTTATATCTGCTTTTTTAGCCAACATCTCATTTGATGATTTTAGCTCTGATTCTAAATGCTTCGCAAGATTTGAGACTGTCTCGTTTGATGATTTTAGCTCTGCTTCCAAATGTTTGGCAAGATTTGAAACACTCTCGTTTGATGATTTTGTCTGCAACTGAGTATAAAAAAGATTTTCATGGCTATTTATCCGAGCTATGAGTTTTGGAAGTGTAGCTATTGTAAAAAGCGCCTTTACCATATATCCCAACAGCGGTATTTTATATAACAGTGATGCGATATATCTTTTTTTAATTCCCAAAATAACTATATTTTGTTCTCTGCCCTCTTTTGAAAAATATAGTGATGCGATAATCTCAGTTTTAGAGAGCTTGCCGCTTCTTAAGAGCGAAAGATAGTGATTATTTCCGTGCTCATCAGGCTCTCTGTAAAAAATAAGATTATAGGCATTTTTTATAAATTCTTCATCATAATATTTTGTAAAGTCGCTCATTACATGTACGCGGTTTTGCGGATATAGTTTAAAAGTTTTTTGTATATATTTTACCAATTTATCAAACCCTTTTCTCTGTAAAAATCTACCTATTTTTTTTGCAAAACCGTAAGTATTATTGACTTGTAAATTTGTCTGCATGTAGCTTTTTGATGTCGGTCTTGGAGATGATATTTGAGCGGGATTCAACTCTGCTCTTTTTATCTCTTGCTCAATTTTTTTCACTAACTCATCTGATGTAAGACTGGGTATGTTAATCTCTATCATTTAATTTTACCTCTTTAAAATCTATACTCGGCTGCAGTCTGCAAAGCCCTATAAAAATATTTCCCTCTATTCCTGCCACTTCAAAACCTGCTGCATGATCAAGCCAGTGAGAGCAGTTTGAGAGATGTGTATCTTGTGAGTGAAGAGCTGCCGTTATACTGTACTTGCCGCTTCCGATATTGAGCGGCATTTTATAACTGCAAAGATACTCACAATCTGCTTTAAAATCTATGTTTAGCTTATGATGGTATGTATTTGTTCCAAAAATGTCTTGTCCAAATTTATCGCGCAACATTATGCCGATGGTCATATTTGAAATATCTTTTCTTGAGACTATCTTTATCTCTATATTTGCACTCTCGCCCGAACTTATTACATTTGAGTTTGATTTCTCGCCTTTTATGCAAACATCCACAATCTCGACTTCAAATGTGCCAAATGAGTTGTTTTGTACATTTTGAATAGATATTTTCTCTTCATTATCATTTAGCTTTGCTATCAAAAAGTTATAGCTGTTAATGACATTTTCGGGTTTGCCCTCTTCTACCACAGTTCCATGGTTGAGCAAGATAACTCTGTCACAAAGCAACTTTAGGGAGTTTAAGTCGTGAGATACATAAATGATGGACATTTTTTGTTCTTTTCTCTCTCTGAGGGCTTTTGTGCATTTTGCCGCAAAGTGAGCATCTCCTACAGAGAGCGCTTCATCGACTATTAGGATTTGAGGCTCTGAATAGATGGCGATGGAAAACGCCAAACGCATTTTCATACCTGATGAATAAGTTTTTATAGGTTCATATATGTAATCACCCAGTTCACTAAAAGCTATTATATTATCCGCTTTTTGCTCACACTCTTTTTGAGTCATGCCGATAAGAGTACCGTTTAAAAAGATATTTTCATAACCGCTGAGTTCATCGTTAAATCCTGTGCCGAGTTCGAGAAGTGCGGTTACTCTTCCATGTCTTAAAACTTCCCCGCTTGATGGATTTATAACGCCTGCTATGATTTTAAGGACGGTTGACTTCCCTGCTCCGTTTACTCCGATAATGCCGAGTGTTTCACCTTCGTAGAGATCAAAGTTTATATTGTTGTTTGAAATGAACTCTTTATGATAAGGTTTGTTTAAGAAGACCTCTTTTAACCTGTCAACATTGTTTTTGTAAATCTTATAAATCTTTGTAATGTTTTTTACTTCTAGAACTTTTTTCATAAATGGTTGCTTTTTTTAAAATTTTATAATTATACTATAAGTTTTAGACGAGGTTAAAACCTCGTTTCCGAGTGAAGAATCGGAAGTGAAGATTTATCTTCACCTGAAACAAGACGAGGTTAAAACTTCAAGAAGAAGCGATGCTTTAGCACAAAGGAAGCAAGGTTTTAACCTTGCCTATGATAGATTTGGTTAAAACCCCGTTTCCGAATTAAAGATGAGGTTAAAACCTCGTTTCCAATAGAGATGCCATGACTTTCAAGTGTTCTTGTGCCGCTTTATCCCATGAAAAAAGTGCGGCTTGAGCTTTGCTTTTTTTTGAGAGCTCTTCTCTTAATATCTCATCATTTAGGAGAATTAGAATTTTATCTTTTATATCTTCTATATCAGTAGGATCAACATAAAGGGCGGCACTGCCGCATACTTCAGGGAGAGATGCCACATTTGAGACGATTACGGGAGTGCCGCATGCCATAGCTTCAAGCGGCGGCAGACCAAAACCCTCATAAAGAGACGGGTATATAAAAATAGTAGCAAGGTTGTAGATATGGGCAAGTTTCGTATCACTCACATAACCAAGATAACGGATATGCTCTTGATTTTTTTCTATCTCCTGCATAGTTTCTTGATTTGACCATCCTTTAAAACCGACTAAAATAAGTGGCAGTTTATCTTTTTCTTCTTTTGAGAGAAGATTGTAAGCCCTTAGCAACGCAAGTAGATTTTTACGTGGTTCAATTGAACCTACAAAAAGCAAAAACTTTTTAGGCAAATCAAACTCGGCTTTTGTTTCTTGAAGTTCATCTTGAGGGTACTCTTTGTAAAGCTCATGGTTTACTCCATGATAAATTACGCTGATTTTATCTTCTGGTATTTGCATATAATCAATAATTTCTTGTTTTGTAAAGTTTGAACCGGTAATGACATGATCAGCTTTTTTTACCAAATCAAAATTCTTATTAAAGTACTCTATCCGCTCTTTTGGATGCCAATGTGGTTGAAGTTTAAAAGAGAAGTCATGAAGAGTACAGATAAGTTTTTTTGCTCTTATATTTTGATTTGGGATGAAACTCGGTTGCCAATAGAGATCATAAGTGCGTAAGTCAAACTTTGCAATAAAGGTATAAAACTTTCTAATAAATTTTTTAAGCAAAGGAATTTTTTTTATGAAAGATTGTATTTTTTTGGCTTTTTGCTCAATACCTGTCTGAGAATTTGAGTCTCTATAAAGCTCTTTTGAGCAAAACCCGTAGTTGAAGAAAATCTCATACTTGCCATCATACAACTCTTGCAAACGTTTGGAAATTTCATAAGTATACCGCCCTACTCCGGTTAAAGGGGAGAGCAGAGAGAGTGCGTCTATGAGGATATTTTTCATTTGTGTTTATACTTCTTTAAATGTTATTTTATGATTATACTATTACTCTGGAAGTGAAGATTTATCTTCACATATTTACGATGTTAAAACCTCGCTTTAGAGAGAAAAAAAGGAACTAAATAATATCTTTGATAGTGCCTATCATCTTTTTATATAAAAGGGCTGCGATAAATATAGCGGCAAAACTCATAATAAGTATGCTCATAACAAGATCTGCGGAAGGCGCTTTTGAGTATAGAAATATATCTTGGTAGATACGGACAAAATAAAAAAACGGGTTGTATGTTAAAAGAGCGGGATATTTGTCTGCAATCATCTCTTTCATATAAATAATCGGTGTCATCCAAAACCACAGCTGCACAACGATAGGAATCGCCTCTTTTAAATCTTTAAAAAACGGGGTAAAGAGCGAAATAATAACGCCTAATCCAAAAGCAAAAATTGTCTGTAAAAATAGAATCGGGATGAGATATAAAAAAGTAAGAGATATAGGCTGATTTACAAGAAGCAAAAAGATAAGTGCCAGCGAATAGGAGAGCATCAAGATACCAAACTCCGTGATGATAATGCCTAGCTGATAGACATAAACAGGAACATTTATCTTTTTTATAAGGTTTGATTTTTCCAAAATAGAGCTGTTTAGTCGCATTAAAATAGTGCTAAAAGATGTCCATGCCAAAAGCCCCGGGACAAGATAGATACTGTATGAGTAACTGTTATCTACAATATCAAGCTTCATTTTCATAAAGTCTGAGAAAATAACCGTATAGATAAAGATAGTGATGATGGGAGAGAGTACATACCACAACTGACCCAATCCCGTGCCTACATAGCGTTCTTTAAAATCTCTCTTCGCAAAACTGAAGGCTAATAAAATATTGTGTTTCAACTACTCTTCTCTTTTATAATCATCATGAATGCGGACGATATCATCTTCACCCAGATAGTCGCCTATCTGAGTCTCTATGATAACCAAATTTAATTTACCGGCGTTTTGGAGTCTGTGAAGTTCTCCCATGGGGATATATATGGACTCGTTTGCTCTTAATGGTATCTCTCTCTCACCCAGCGTAACTACAGCAGTTCCGCTGACAACCGTCCAGTGCTCGCTTCTATGGAAATGTTTTTGAAGAGAAAGCCTGCCTCCCGGTTTTACCTCAATGCGTTTTATCTTATATTTTGGATTGTCTTCGAGTATGGTGTATGTTCCCCAAGGACGGTGAGCGGTTAAGTGAATATTGTGAAGCTCGCTGTCGCCTCTTATCTTTTGAACAATGTTTTTTACTTTTTGAGATGAGCCTTTTTTTGATATAAGCAGTGCATCTCCCGTGTCGACAATAATGAGATCTTCTATATCTACCGTTGTTATTTTTCTCTCATTTCCGTAAATCAGGTTATTTTTACTGTCTATCTGAACATACTTTTCATTTATGCTGTTGCCGTTTTCATCTTTTGGCAGTTCATCATAAAGAGCATCAAAACTTCCAACATCAGACCATCCGATATCCGATGGAACTACCTTAACTTTTGAGGACTTTTCCATAACGGCATAGTCGATGGAGTCTTCGGGAATGTTTAACATACTTGCTTTATCTATTTTTATAACTCTTTTTGACGAGGTTGAAACCTCGTTTCCATGGCAGTCTTGATTTGGAAGCGAAGATTTATCTTCGCCTACCTGCGAGGTTGAAACATTATTTCTGTGAAAGTCTTGATTTGGAAGCGAAGATTTATCTTCGCCCACCTGCGAGGCTTCAACCTCACTTCCTAAAGCTTTTTTGCATGCATCATAGATCTGCGGCGAATATTTTTGCAGTTCATCCAAAAAGATTCCCGCTTTAAAACAGAACATTCCGCTGTTCCAGTAGTAGTTTCCTGCCCTTAGATACGCTGTAGCTTTCTCAAAGTCCGGTTTTTCATGAAAAGCTTTAGCGTCAAGTCCGTCTGCTTCTATATAACCGAATCCGGTCTCTGCGAATGTGGGTTTTATACCGAATGTCACAAGATAATCACTCTTGGCAAGATCTTTCGCCTCTTGTAAAACTTTTCGGTATTGTTCCTCATCTTTTACCAGATGATCCGACGGTGTAACCAACACTATCTCATCTTTATTAAGAGCCAAACATGCAAGGGCTATTGCCGGAGCGGTATTTCTGCCGACAGGTTCAAGAAGATATTTGGTTTCGCTGTTATTAACCTTATTTATCTCATCCAGTTGGTCTAGTGCCAAGAAATATTGCTCAGAGTTTGAGACAATAAAAAGCTTATCGCAAACCGCCGAGTTTCTTTGCAGTGTTAGTTGAAATAGTGATTTGTCATTAAAAAGTTTTACAAACTGTTTTGGCATAAGAGTTCTGCTTATAGGCCAAAGTCTTGTACCGCTGCCGCCGCATAAAATAATATTTGTCATTCATAATCCTATAATTATTTAAAAGGATTGTAGCGACTCTCTACTGATTTATCGATTAAAGAAAATTGTTTTAACAACTCCTCAGCACTATTTTTGTATAATCGCATTTAAATTTTCCAAAAGGTATTCCATGCGCGGTTATAAAATTTTTGCCGGTTCTGCCAGCACTGAATTTGCAAAAGAGGTTTGTCAGATCTTAGATGTTCCATTGGCTAAAGCCGATGTTAAAAAGTTTAGCGACGGTGAAATTTCAGTTCAAATAGCAGAGAGTGTTCGCGGTCGTGACGTGTTTATCATCCAGTCTACAGGAGCACCTTCTAACGACAACTTAATGGAACTTCTTATCATGACTGATGCTCTTCGCAGATCAAGCTCTTCTAGCATTACTGCCGTTGTTCCGTACTACGGATATGCAAGACAAGACCGCAAAGCCGCTCCTCGTGTTCCTATTACAGCGAGACTTGTTGCAGATATGTACCAAGCTGCAGGAATCGACAGAGTAGTTACTATCGACTTACATGCAGGGCAGATTCAAGGATTTTTCAATATCCCAGTTGACAACCTTTACGGCTCTGTAACTTTTGAAAACTACATAAGAAGTAAAAATCTCAAAAATCCCGTTATAGCTTCTCCTGATATCGGCGGCGTTGCACGTGCTCGTTACTTTGCTTCACGCATGGGGCTTGAGATGGTAATCGTCGATAAACGCCGTGAAAAAGCAAACGAGAGCGAAGTTATGAATATCATAGGAAATGTAGAAGGCAAGGATGTCATTATGATTGATGACATGGTTGATACTGCCGGAACTATGGTAAAAGCGGCAACCGCTCTTAAAAACAAGGGAGCAAATTCTGTTATGGCATGTGCGACTCATGCCGTTCTTAGCGGAAAAGCTTACGACAATATAGAAAACGGCGAGCTTGATGAGCTAATCGTTACAAACACGCTAGAGTCTAAACCGCATGACAAAATCATAGTTTTAACCGTTGCGCCTCTTTTTGCAGAGGTTATCCGCAGAGTTTACCACAACGAAAGTGTTAATTCACTTTTTGCATAACCTAAGGGAATTAATTGAAAAATATTAGAAACTTTTCTATCATCGCACATATCGACCACGGAAAAAGCACTTTAGCGGATCGTATTATCCAAGAGTGCGGTTCTGTAAGTGAGAGAGAACTGGGCAAGCAGATGATGGATACGATGGACATTGAAAAAGAGCGTGGCATCACCATTAAAGCTCAAAGCGTTCGCCTTGACTATGTCAAAGACGGCGAGCATTACATCCTTAACCTTATCGACACTCCGGGGCATGTCGACTTCTCTTATGAAGTGAGCAAATCTTTGGCTTCGAGCGATGGAGCACTTCTTATCGTAGATGCGGCACAAGGTGTTGAGGCTCAAACAATTGCAAACGTATTTTTGGCGATGGAGAACAACTTAGAGCTTATTCCAGTTATAAACAAAATAGACTTGCCTGCTGCAGACCCTGTAAAAGTTGCCGAAGAGATTGAAACCAGCATCGGCATAGATGCAACAGATGCCTGTTTAGTATCTGCAAAAACCGGTGTCGGGATTCGTGAGCTTATTGATGCTATCGTAGACAGAATACCTGCTCCGGTTGGGGACCCTAAAGCTCCTACAAAAGCCATTATTTATGACTCTTGGTTTGACCCGTACTTAGGCGCGTTAGGTCTTGTTCGCGTTTTTGACGGTGAAATAAAAGTAAATCAACTTGTGAAAATTATGAGTAACGGCGAAGAGCATCAGGTTCTTGATTTGATGTATCCGCATCCGCTTAAACGTAAAAAAACTCCTGTTATAAAAACCGGAGAGATTGGCATAGTTGTTTTGGGATTAAAAGAGGTACATGTAGTAAATGTCGGGGACACGATTACTGATGCCAAAAACCCTACGAAAGAGCCTGTTGTAGAATATGAACCTGCAAAGCCTTTTGTTTTTGCCGGAATATACCCGATAGATACGGACGACTTTGAAAATTTACGTGATGCACTTGATAAGCTAAGACTAAACGACAGTTCTTTATCTTATCAGCCTGAGACATCTTTGGCTCTTGGTTTTGGTTTTCGTGTCGGATTTTTAGGTATGCTTCATATGGAAGTTATAAAAGAGAGGCTGGAGCGTGAATTCAATCTTGATTTAATCGCTTCTGCACCATCTGTTATCTATCAGGTTTATCTAAATAACGGCGAAAAAATCAATGTTCACAATCCCTCAGAGCTTCCGGAAGTGAACCGTATAGACAGAATCGAAGAGCCATACATAAAGGCTACGGTTATTACTCCGAGTGAATATCTTGGAAATATCATAACTCTTCTAATAGATAAGCGTGGCACTCAAACAAAAATGACTTATCTTAACCAAGACAGAGTTATGCTTGAGTATGAAGTGCCTATGAACGAAATAGTAATGGACTTTTATGACAAACTAAAGTCAATCTCCAAAGGTTACGCTTCATTTGATTATGAGCCGATTGAATTTAGAGTCGGCGATCTTGTAAAACTCGATATCAAAGTAGCCGGAGAAGCAGTGGATGCATTAAGTATCGTTGTTCCTCGCAATCAGGCACTCTCACGTGGTCGTGTTTTAGTGAAAAACATGAAAGAGATTATACCTCGTCAACTTTTTGAAGTAGCCGTTCAAGCTTCTTTGGGTTCTCAGGTTATCGCCAGAGAGACTGTAAAGAGTATGGGAAAAAATGTTACCGCTAAGTGTTACGGCGGAGATATTACGAGAAAGCGAAAACTGCTTGAGAAACAAAAAGCAGGTAAAAAGAGAATGAAGTCCATCGGAAAAGTTCAGCTTCCGCAAGAGGCGTTTTTGTCTGTTTTGAAGATGGATTAGGAAGATGAATTTTTCTCTTGGCGAATGCCAAAGCTTTAGTGAGAGGAATTTTTTTGTGGACGCGTTCGCAAAAAAAGGAGACTCTATCATAATAGAAGTTCAGCTTCCGCAAGAGGCATTTTTGTCTGTTTTGAAGATGGATTAGGAAGATGAACTAAAATGCGATGTTTGATGTGTGAGAGCTTATCGCTTGAGCACATCTGCCCTTCATGTCAAAACATATTTTTAGCTCCCTCGCTTTATAGAAGAAAAATCATCCACAACATAGAAGTTATCTCTTTTTACAAATATAGCGAAATCAAAGATCTGCTTCATACAAAACATACGGATCTCGGTTACTATATCTACACTATTTTGGCAAAAAACTCTCTTGCAAAATTTGCCGCCGAATTTGACTACTCGCATAAAGTCGTCTCCATTGCCGTTGATGACCATGTAAAGAGCGGTTACTCACACACGGCGATACTAAACAAAGCACTGAAATCTAAATATATAAAACCGCTATACGCCAAACTTAGAGCGACAAACAGAGTAACTTATTCAGGCAAAAGTAGAGAGTTTAGAATCTTAAATCCTAGAGCATTTGAGTTAAAAGATTTTAACGGCAGTGATGTAATTTTGGTAGATGACATTATTACGACAAACTCTACATTGACTCAAGCCATACAAGCGGTACATGGCAAAGAGCGAAACATCCTATTTTGTGTCACTCTAGCCGATGCAAGTTTAAAATAAGCTACCATCTTATATACTCATTTTTATATTTTTGAATTAGGGTTTTTTTGTGAAGATATCTCTTGTTTTGATTCTGTTTGTATCTCTTTTATTTGGCGATGAAGTCGGTCTTAATAATCTGCTTTCCCAGTACAGAGAAGCCGGAGAACTTTACAAAGAGACAAAAGAAGAAAAATCTGGTCATATCATAGTTTTTTCACGCTCAGACCTTGATAAGATGCAAGCTTATACACTTAATGACGTACTAAAAACAGTGCGGATGTTTACCCTCAAGAGTACAAAATTCGGGATGACTTCTCTTGTAAAGAGTCCCTACTCCGAACAATCTATGTCAAGCATTAAAATATTTATAAACTCTTATGAATTAACATCCATTACTGCAGGCACAGGCTTAGCTCAGTATGGAAAAATGGGACTAAACTTTATAGACCATATAGAGATATATCAAGCTTCAAATACCATTATCACTAGCGGTGAGCCCGGTAATATGATTATTAAAATGTATACGAAAGACCCGACAAGAGAAAATGCGACGGTTGCTCAAGCTTCTGTGGATTCAAAAGCCGGCTCAAGAGTACAGCTTATAGAGGGGAAAAGTTTTGATGAGTACTCATATTTGGCAAATATTGATGTGAGCAAAAACAATTACGACGACTATAGGCTAAACAATAACAGCGAGTTATCAAAAGACGGTTATAGAGGGCAGTTTTATCTCAATTTTTCAAAAAAAGACGATTATGAGATAGAAGCAGGTTCGGCAAGTGAGAAAGATGATCTCTTCGCAGGTTTTGGAAGATCCATAATCGAGGGAGAAATGGACATGAAGAGCTACTATGCTCAATTTACAAAATATTTTGACAACGATATCAAACTTATACTCTCAACATCTTATGAAACCGTAAAACTAACCAACTCAGACAATGTCGGATTTGCACTATTCGACAACAACATAAGCAAAAATCTCTTAATTAAAAACGGCTCTTATACAAACAGCGCTATTTTAGAAAAAAAATATAACTACAAAAATAATAACTTTTTATTCGGCACGCAGGTAAAACTGAAAAACTTTTTTCTTGATGGTTTTAAAAGTGAGGGGGTAGCTCAGATAGAAAATCTAGGTCCAAAACATGTGGATTTTTATGCTCTGTTTCTTGAAGATGCTTATGATATTAATGAAAATCATCAGATAACACTCGGTACAAAACTGGATCATTATGAAAATCACTACAACGGTTCATCAACGGAGGATGTACTTCGTTTTGCTTACATTGGAAGAGTTAATGAAAATTTTGCACTCAAATCTTTTATTCAAGAGGGGTACGTCTACCCCATTTTTGCACAAACTACTTTTGCTCCAATCTACAATCCAAACCCATATTTAAAAAGCGTAAATACTTCAGTCATAAAAGTTGAAAGTGAGTATAAAAAAGATAACTTAACGCTTATTTTAGGCGGCGGAACTTCAAAATCTAAAAACGGCATTATTTATGACGGCACTAAAAAAATGTACGTTAACAACAGCCAAAATTCGGATTTTAAACAGTTTAATATAAATGCAACCTACAAATTTAATGCCGACAACAAAGTTATAACGGAGTATTTTAAAACATTTAAAGAAAATGCCCATTTCAGCCCAGAGAAAGGTATATTGGTGCAGTTATATAACAGAGTCAATAAATTTGATATCTACAACGAACTTGTATACAGATCTTCATATACTGGAACTGATGGCATAAAAATGGATGCCGGATACGACTACACGGCAGGCGTTATCTACAACTACAGCAAACACTTAGACCTAAAACTCAAAGGTGAAAATATATTTGACACGGCAAGTGAGAGTAGCATATACGGCATAAAAATACCTGCTTTAGAGAGAAGAGCCATCTTTACTATGGAGTACATGTTTTAAATGAAAATAGTTGCAGGTATATTGACTTTACTCTTTACGCTTTTTGGACATGAGCATACAGATGATATTAAAGCAGATATACTTGAGAAAGTATTTACAAATATATCTATAAACAAAGAGATTATTATCTGGTCTGATAATGAAAATTTGATTTTAGAGTTTAAAGCAAAAGCGAATTTTGCCACTGCTTCAGAGTGCAGTGATGCCTCTCTTCTCATCTTAGAAAGTAAACAAAATATAGACAAAGAGTGTCAAGAAAAAGCAATTTTCGTCATGAACTACGCTCTTTTAAAAGATATACCGCAAAGTTTCGGTGCTATATTTTGGAAAAAAGGAAGACCCAATATAGTCATTATTGCACCAAGAGCAAAGGCGAATTCTATTAAAATCTCAGAAAAGCTTGATGATTATCTAGAAGAGAAGATATGGTAAAGAGCAAAGATCTCGTTATTTTCTCGCTTTTGTTTGTTTTGGGTATCTCTTTTGCCTACATATATAATGAGATAAAAACTACAAAAGAGGATATCTTTACCCGCATTGAGATAGACCAAATCGAGCATATTTCACGTATTTTAAAAAATATAGAGAGTGATTTTATAAGTTCCCTTGGCATAAAAAATGAATATGACCTGCTAGAGAGCTTTAATAACGAAGAAAATAGAAAAAAATATGAGCATATAGCCTCTTTACTTATGACTCCTAATATAAAATACGCCTATATACTGCAAAAAGACGACACAGACAGGTTTAGATTTTTGCTAGATGCTTCAAAAACCGACAAAGCAGGATTTTACCAAAAATTTGATGTTACCTCGCCTGAGTATATGCAGGCATATACAACTGCAAAACCTCAAATCATAAAACAAAAAAATATAGAAAATCTCTATATTACGCTTTTGCATCCCATTATAAGCAACGGTGAAGTTATAGCTCTCTTTAGTGTCGACATCACGACGGAGATTCAAGATCTTATACATAACTCTGTTGAACCGCTAGAGAACTTTTTTATTATTTTAATAGTTATAGTAATGCTCTTTATGCTTCTCATAATTCTGCAACTCTTTCATTACTTTATTACTAGAAAAAGGGTCTTTACAGATCCTCTTACAAACACATTTAACAGAAATTATCTTGAAGAGCTTCTACATGTCATTAATCTAAAAAATTACGGCATTGCAATGCTTGACCTTGATAAATTTAAATCCATTAATGATGTTTACGGACACCAAACAGGCGACTATATACTAATTCAAGCAAGTAAAATCTTTAAAGCTTCCATAAGAGCAGGCGATATACTTGTAAGATATGGCGGAGAGGAGTTCTTGCTTTTTATTCACAACAGAAACGGCTCTGCACTCGATGTTTGCGAGAGAATCAGAGAAAGCATTTTCTTGGGAGAGTATTTTTATGACGGCAATGAGATAAAAACAAGCGTGTCAATAGGTTTGCACAAGCACCCATCTTTGGAAAAAAACCTGCATGAGGCAATTAAGATAGCAGATAAAATGCTCTATCTTGCTAAAAAAAATGGAAGAAACAGAGTAGAAATCTATGATGAAAAAGCACTCAGTGAAGAAAACAGCTCTTCTAAAGATATAAGTTTTGTAAAAGAGGCACTAGATGAGGAGAGAGTCGTCTGCTGTTATCAGCCGATATACGACTACAAAAGCGGAGAGATTTACAAATATGAATCACTCGTTCGAATCATTGCAAGCGACGGCAGAGTCGTCTTGCCATTTGAGTTTTTACCCCAAATAAAAGGGACAAATATGCACTATAAACTTACACAAAGAATTTTGCATATTGTTTTTGAAAAAGTTATTGAGAGCAAAAAAAGTATCAGCATCAACATTAACTTTTCAGATCTTACAAATCCCGATATCCAAGAAACTATCGTAAGCACTCTTTCAAATAATGGTGAACTTGCATCCAAAATTACATTTGAGATACTAGAGAGCGATGAGATAGACGATGTTGAACTTTTTAAAGAAAAAACAAGTATGCTTCACTCCCTTGGAGCAAAAGTTTCAATAGATGATTTTGGAAGCGGCTACTCAAACTTTAAAACCATTATCGATATAGAGGCTAATTATCTTAAAATAGACGGCTCGCTGATTCAAAATATTGATATAAATATCAAAGATTATAAAGTTGCAAAGAGCATTATACACTTTGCTTCGCAGAGCAATATGAAGACTGTTGCAGAGTTTGTACACTCAAAAGAGGTTTTTGATAAGTTGGTGGAGCTTAATGTCGACTACATGCAAGGGTTTTATATATCTCAGCCTAAAGCCACTCTTATAGAAGAAGAGGAGCTTTTTCTATAGAGAGCTTTTAAAATCTACTTGATTAGTTTTTTAAACAATTTGTCTACTTCTTTGTTTATTTTCTCTTGTACATTTTTTCCCGCCTCTGTTTTCATGAATTTTTCAAAATCTATTGTCACTTTAGGAGAGCCTATATCTCCTTTGAGGGTTGCATTAAATTCATCTCTTTTCACTTGAAGCGTTATATCGCTATTTATCTGCTTTGTTTTTGTATTAAGTTTTGCCTCTTTAACTTTTATGGCAGCATCTATGGAACGAAGATCTAATGAAGCCAAAACATTTTCCTGATCTATTTTTGCATTTACATCCCCGTTAAAAAATTCTTTATACATGTCAAACTTTGCAAACTCTTTGATGGCATCAAAAGTTTGATTTTTTTCAAATTTTGCTTTTGCCACTTTTGCGGCTAAAACACCCTTGCTTTGGGCAAGGTTGTAATCAAGTTTAGCATTTAACATAGCATCAATCATCTCAGGATATGTGAACATGTAGAGTAGTTTTTTTGTTTTAACAGAGCTTATGTCTGCATGAAAATCATCATTGTAAAGTTTAGCATCTATTTTTCCATCAGCTGTATTTGAGTGTAATGTCACTTCCAAATCTTTTGCTTTGCTTATATCTCCATTTACCGAGAGTGAACCTCTCATATGATGATTTGAGATGAAAAAAAGTTTATTTAAATCCGCTATTTCGACAATATAGTCACCCTTAAAGCTCTTCTCTTTGATATCAAACTTTGCACTCTGCATATCAAGATTAGCTATGTTTGAGTTAAAATCAACCTTAGTATCTAGTGTATCACCGCCTAGAAGAGTAGTTGCTGCAAGATTGTAGGTAGTTGTAGGCATGGCGGACTTAAACTCATACGCTTTACTCAAATATGCCGAATCTAAAACACCCTCTTTTAGCGTTGTTAAGATTTCTCCTGCTAATTTACCGCTTCTTGCGTTATCTATCTCAGCATCAAGAGAGAGAGTGCCATCGCTATAGTGTGGCTGTTTTAGCATGTAGAGCAGTTTTTCGACTTTGAGATTTTCAACTTTTGTTTTTATGGAAGCAGGTTCAAAATCTTTTAAAAGAATCTCAAAAGTAGTATCCGATGCGGCAATATCGCTTTTACCATTTACAACAAGACGCTCTTTGTCACCTTTTGCTTCTCCCTCAAGTTTCAACGCACCTCTGATATCCGCACCCGTGACAGGTTTTAAAACCTCCAAATCTTGGATATTTAGAGCGTATGCTATATCTGCTTTAAGAGGTTGCGGCACTACTTTGCCCCAAGTGCTTATTTTAAACAGGTTTGAGAGAAAATCATACCTATAATCAACATCATCCCCTCTGAGTTTTGCGTTAAGATCCATAGAAAAAGTGGTTGTAGGAATAGATACATTAAAATCACTCTTCATGTATCTCGGGTCGATTTTTCCGTTTTTACTCTTTAGCGTTATCTCCCCGTCCATCTCATGTGATATAAGATTTTTAAAATTCACCTCAAGGTCTACATCTGCAGTTGCGTATGGATTTTTTGAAAATAGGTGCAACAGCGATGCCAGTTTTGCATCTCTCATTTTCATAGTAAATGAAGCCGGAGTGAGATCTGCGAGAGTTGCATGATAGGCAGACTTACTATTTCCGATATCGGTCATGCCATCTATATTCATAAATGCCAAATCACCTTTTACGGTTCCATTTGTAAAAAAAGTTCCCTTAAGCGGTGTGCCGACAAGCTTGCTCAAACTCTGCAGATTTTGAAAGCCTATTTCATAAGAAAAATTTAATGAACGAGAAAAGAGTGAATAATTCCCTTTTACTTTTATGGAGTTGTTTTGATTTAGCATTAAAACCATCTCAAAATCAGTCGTATTAAATAAAAATGTAGAAAATCTACTCTCCATCTGAGTCTTCTCTTCTATTTTGCTCTCAACAAAAGGTTTTATAAAACCGTTACCGATGGGTGTAAAAACAGCCACATATACAATTGTCAGCAGTGTTGTAAAAACTATGCCAAACCATGCTAAATATTTCATTTTCATTCTCCTCTTTAAACATACTATATAATGATACAATATAAATGATTTTTTTTGGAAACCATATGCTTGATACACATAGACTAAACTTTATTGATGCTATATGTTTAACTTTTACTTGACATTGTTACACTCAATATGTATAATTGTGCCATCTTTTTAAAAAAGGAGTTATTTAACAACTATGTCCAAAGAAAATAAAGAAGAGATTCAAAACGAAAATCTTGAAAAAGTCGAGCTTGATGAAGCTGCTGCAGAAGCTGTAGCGGTTGAAAACGAGTTTGATCTTTTACAAACAGAGATGGCGGAACTAAAAGACAAATATGCCAGAGTTCATGCTGATTTTGAAAATATCAAAAAAAGATTAGAGAGAGAAAAATATACGGCGGTCGAGTATGCAAACGAAAAATTTGCAAAAGATATGATTCCCGTACTTGATTCACTTCAAGGTGCTCTTAACTCGGCAAACTCCGATGCAAACAGCGAAGAGCTTTTTACAAAACTTAAAGAGGGAATTGAGCTTACTCAAAAGCAACTAATCACCTCTTTAGAAAAACATGGAGTTAAAATGGTGTCCCATGATGAGCCGTTTGATCCAAATATTCACAATGCGATTCAAAGCGTAGATAGCGATACGGTTGAGAGCGGAGGGATAGTCCAAACTTTTCAAACAGGCTATAAATATAAAGACAGACCACTCAGAGAAGCAATGGTAGTGGTCGCCAACTAGCTATTTGAACGGTTGTTTGCTACTTAAGTAGCATTTAAAAAAATGGCGAAGTGTTACAATTTTGCTAGAAAAAAATAAAATCCGACACGGAAGTGTCAAGCTTTAGTGCCTTAGCGGTTTATCCTCTTTGGTCGAGGGCTAGCGAAAGTAAAAGGAACACGTCCCTTTTGCGACAAATAAGATGGAGGTTTCCTTCATCTTATTTTATGAATTAAAATCAAATTAAGGATAAAAAAATGAGCAAAGTAATAGGTATAGATTTAGGAACAACAAACTCATGTGTTGCTGTTTATGAGGGTGGTGAAGCGAAAATCATCCCAAATAAAGAGGGTAAAAATACAACTCCATCAGTAGTTGCATTTACGGACAAAGGCGAGGTTTTAGTAGGAGAT
>MICC01000091.1:5685-27373 GCA_001829715.1 Sulfurimonas sp. RIFOXYB12_FULL_35_9 | reverse complement strand
TTGAGTTTTTTATATACAAGTTTATCATTGTTGGCAGATGATTCCATCTCTTTAAGCTTTTCATACAGTTCAATGTTAATCAGAGCAGCAACAGGGCGACCGTGTTTTTGAATGACGATTTCTTCCCCTGCAAACTCTGCCATATTTACATATTTACTTAGATGAGCTTTTGTTTCGGCAAGATTTACTTTAGTCATAATTTAGCCTTTTTAGTTAATATGACTATATTGTAGCAAAAAAATAGTCAAAATTGTCAAACCCTAGTTATATCTCTAGCCGCCAAAAATCCGCTCGCCCATGCAAAAGCGAAGTTATATCCGCCACGGCGACCGACTACATCCAAAACCTCTCCGCAGAAGTATAGGTTTTTTTGTTTGAGCGATTCCATAGTTTTGGGGTTTATATCTATCGTATCTACTCCGCCGCCGCTTACTTCTGCATGACGAAAGCCATGTGTGTCGGTTACTTCAAAACGCCAGTTTAAGATCTGGTTTGCTATTTTTTTGCTCAGTTTCACATTGATCTCATCTGCACAAATAGAAGTTAAAATACCAAGATCTTCTAAAATTGCTGAAGCGATTTTCATCGGGATAAGCCCGATTAAGATCTCAAAAATTGTTATTTTTGGCTCTTGTGAGGCAATCTTGCTTATATGGTTTGAGAGCTTTTGCAGATCAAACTTTGGAAGCAGATTTATAGATATGCTCACATTTGCTTTTTCCATAAGTGCTTTGCTTGCGGCTTGTGAGATGTCAAGTATGGCAAAACCCGAAACACCGTAATCGCTAAATAGGATATCACCGCTACATGCGCCCCCTTGGGGTGTAAGCTCTTTTTTGTTGTTTATAAGCAGCGTTACTTCACCTTCAACTTTTGCACCGCTCATTTTTCTTACGATTTTAGAGTTTAGATGAAGCTGAACTAGTGATGGGTATGTCGGGATGATGTTATGCCCAAACTCTATTGCAAAGTTGTATCCGTCACTATTGCCTCCAAGCTGAGATGCAGCCTCTGAACCCGTAGCAACTACAACAGCGTCGTATTCATTAAAGAGTTTTTTTATATCTGTGATTTTTGTATCTGTATGGAAATTAACGCCTAGATTTTTAGCATGTGCGATTAGAAGAGATGCTACGCTTTTTGCCTCATTGCTAAGCGGGTAAACACGCCCGTCATCTTTAGCGTCAAGTAAAAGCCCTATGTTTTGGCAAAATTTCTCAAACTCGCTAAACCCAAACGCCTTAAGTGCGTAATCCACAAAGTGAGGATTTTGTGAGAAGTAGTCGTTTGAAGAGAGCTTTGTGTTTGTGATATTGCAACGCCCGTTTCCTGAAGCCAAAATCTTTTTTGCACACTTTGAGTTTTGCTCATAAACATCTACCAGAATAGATTTTTTGGCACAAAATATTGCACACAAAAGCCCAGAAGCTCCGCCGCCGATGATTGCTACTTTTTTTTCTTTTGACACAAGATACTCTTTTTTTAAAATTATAAGGATTGTACTATAAATCTGAGGGATGTTAAGATAAATTAAGTTAGATAAGTGAGAAAGAGCGACGAAATTGTGTCGCTCTTAGATGTTTTTAGCCGTATAGACTAGTTATTCAGCTACTACGCTTTTTTTTGCTTTCTTAGCTTTTTTAGCTTTGCTGCTTTTTTTTACTTTTTTAGCATCAACAGTTTTACCTGAATTTTCTACTTTTGCCGCTCTTTCAGATTTAGGAGTGCCAGCAGCGAATGCTGAAGTTAAACCAAGAACAAGAGCTAGTGCGATAATTTTTTTCATAAATGAATCCTTTTTTGTATATACACATTTTGTGTGGAGGAATTCTATATTATTAAGCGTGAATTATCAGTGAATTATTCCAAGTTAATGTAAAAGTTGTTCCAATATCTTTTTTTGATACTGCTTCGATTTTTATATTGTACAGGTCGCATAATGATTTTACAATATTAAGTCCAAGCCCAAAACCGCCGTTTGAGTTATTGAACCTTGCGTAGCGTTCAAAAATCTCTTGTGACTTTGATTGGTCAAACCCAACTCCGGTATCCGAAATAGTGAGTGAATTTTCATCTAGTTTTATCTCTATATTTCCGTCTTTTTTGTTATATTTGATTGCGTTGGAGAGCAGGTTGTCAATAATTCTGCCCATAAACCGTTCGTTCATCATAACTTCACATTGTTTTAGTTCTGTTGTAAAGCTAATATTTTTTGTGGAAGCCAACGGTCTAAAATAGTCAATTCTCTGAATTATCAACTCATCGACACTTATTTTTTGAATAGAGTAATGTTTTGAAGAAAATATGGAAAATGTCAGGTCATTATAGAGATGAGAGAGTGTTCTTGTTGCGATTAACATACGATTTATGGATTTAAGATTTTTTTGGCTTAGCGTATCCATCTCCATCGTCTCAAGGCTCATTGAGAGAACCGAGATAGGCGTGTTTAGTTCATGTGCGGCATCGGTTATAAATTTATTTAGCAGTTCAATATATTGACGCAGAGGACGCAGGAAAATTTTTGATAATATGAATATTACTATGCCAAAAAAGAGAATAGAAAAAATTAAAAAGATAACGATAGTTTTTTTTGTTCTATCCAACTCTTCGTCTATCGTATCGGCTTTTACAACAAGATAGTGAATGTTTTTTATGCTCTCTAATTCAATGGTTTTAATAAAAAAGTAGTGTCCATCTTCTCTAAAAAATCCCTGTTTAAATTTTACATTAAAAGAAGCGGGAGCAGGATAGATGATGTTGTTATTTTTGTCCATCATGGCAATGTTGAATTTTGGATGATGCAGCAGATATTCATCAAAATCACTTATTTTTTGTGCATAATATACTGATTCATAGGCAGTTTCGGTGTAGTCAATCATCTCATTTTGCAGAATTTCAGTATATATTTTTTTTTGGTAGTTATAGTAGAGAGTGGAGAGAATGATTAAAAAAATTACATTAAGTCCAACAAAAACAGACACAAATTGTATAAGTGATTTTTTTTCAGCTTGTAACAATCAGATATCCTTGTTTTCGCACATTTTGAATAAAATCTTTTCCCAATATTTTGCGTAATTTTTTGATGTGTGTGCGAAGATTTTCTTCTGTAGCTTCATCGTCATAATTCCATACATTGGCAATAATCTGCTCATTTGAGATCATTTTACCTTTATGTGAAATTAACATATTAAGCAGTTTTGTCTCTTTTTTGGTTAAAAAAAGCTCTCTCTCACTGCTAAAGAGTTTCCCGCCGTTTGGTTCAAATGACCATTCGTCATTGAGCATGATAATATCGCTGTTATTAAGAGAGAAAGATTTTTGGATCAGTTTTTGAAGACGCAGCTGAAGCTCTTTTAGTTCAAAAGGCTTTTTTATATAGTCGTCGCATCCGGCATCATATCCTTTAGACAAGTCGGCTATTCCTGCTAATGATGTTACAAATATAGCAGGTGTTTTCTTATTTGTGCTTCTAAGAGTTTTGAGCACATCAAACCCGTTTATCATAGGTACTTTTACATCAAAAATAAATGCATCGAAGTTTTCCTCATACGCTTTATCTATCGCTTGGCTCCCGTCGTTCACGCATACGACTTCGTAACCGCATCCACTTAAAAATTCAGACATAATATCGCATATCAGCAAGTCATCTTCCATAATAAGAAGCCGTAGTTTTGAAGTTTTTTCTCTCATTGCTTTCTCAATTCTTATTACAGCGTAACAAGCTTTGCGCCAAAACCGCCCATGTGTTGCGGTGCATCTTCAAATTTTTTTACTTTTGGATGTGTTTTTAAAAATTCCTTGACTGCATAAGAGAGTTTTCCCGTCCCGATACCGTGATAAACTATGACTTCATCCCAGCCGTTAATGAGTGCATCAGAGATAAATTTGTCCAACTCTTCTATCGCTTCTTCGGCTCTCATGCCGTGCAAGTCGCACTTGAGTCCAGCTCTTCTTTGTACTTGCAGATTGACATCCGTACGTGGTTTTTGATGTATGATTTGTGTATGTTTAAGCTCTTTTGTCTTAACTCTTACTCGCATACCGTCAACTTCTACAATCGTCTCTTTTTTATCTTTCATAGCGATGATTACGCCTTTTTTGCTATGGTATTTAACATTATCACCGATGTTGAACTCTGCAACTTGAACGATTTGCGGCTCTTTCTTTTCTTGAGGCAGCTGTTGGTTGGCTTTATTCATAGCTCTGTGTATAGCTTTTGTGTCTCCTGCACGGGCAGCAAGTTTTGCTTCGTTTATAGCACTTTCATAACTCTCTTTGAGCACATTTTTCTCATATTCTAGCTCTTCGTAAACTCTCTGTTTCTCTTCTTTTAACTCAAGCTCTTTGGCTTTTATGCTCTCTAGTTTTTCATCAACAAGTTTATGTTTTTGTTTCAGTTCACGTTCTAGCTGTGAACCTCTTTCGATAAGAATGTTTAGTTTTTCACTGTTATCGCCGTAAACCGCTTTTGCTTCAGTTACGATTCTGTTTGAGATCCCGTATCTGCTTGCAGTTTCAAAAGCGTAGCTTTTTCCGATAATTCCGTGCATAAACTCATAAGTCGGAACTCTGTTCTGCTCATCGTAAATCGCCGCCATAAGCTCTACGTCATCACGGTCAGCCATAAGTGCGGCAAGTCGTTTGTGATGGGTTGTTACGACTATCTTTTGCCCTCTTAAAATCAACTCATCTAATATAACTTTAAAAAGTGCCGCAGCCTCGTCGCTGTCGGTTCCCAGTTCTATCTCATCGACTCCGACAAGCGCGTCTTTATACTCAAATATTTTAGAAAACTCTTGCATGCGCCCTGCAAAAGTTGAGATATCGTTTTTAACATTTTGAGGATCATCGATAATCGCTAAAATATTTTTAAAACTTCCCACATGTGACTTGTGCTCATTTAGCTTCATGGGAATTATATATTTTGCCATAAAAGCCGCAGCTAGAATCGACTTTAAAAGCATTGTTTTTCCGCCGGCATTTACACCCGTAATCATCAAAATATTTTTTGAAAAATCTACATTTATGGGTTTTGCATGGTGTAGAGCAGGGTGGATAAAGCCATCCAATACTATTTTAGAATCTTTTTTGGATTTTACGAGTTGGAGGTTTTTGCTTTTTGCAAACAAAACTCTAGCTTGATAGTTGTCAAACTTTGTGAACTCTTTATCGCAAAAAGATATAAACGGCAGAAGTTCCGCAAGTTTTGATGAGAACTCTTTTGCGTAGTTATAAAAAATCGCCTCTCGCTCTTGGACGATGTAGCGGATCTGTTCTTTTGATTTTAGTATACTATCGGGTGAGACATAGAAACCGCCGCTGCTGCTTCTGCCTACTATTGCTCCCTTTAAAACATGGTTAAAACCGCCGCGAACCAAAAGAGACTCTTCGTCATTTATAAGGTGAATTTGAGTGTCTATAAGGTATGGTGAGAGTTTAGGGCTTGATGTAAGTCTCTTTAGCGAGCTGTTCATGTTGGCTTTATGCTCTCTTATTTTAGCACCCAAGCCAAATAGTACTTCATCAAGATTTTCTTCAAATTTGCCGTCATGTGTGAAGTACTTTTCAACTTCAAAAAATTTCGGCTCAATGACGAATTTATCCATCCATTCGCCGATAATTCCCTCGAGATCTCTGTTCTTAAAGTAGCGAAAATATCTGACAACTTTTACGACTTCAAAAATCTGCTCAAATTGGAGTACGCCGTGCTTTTGAAGATGAAGTTTTATATTTGTAAAATCTGCAACTTTAGGAGGAGCTTTAAACTCAATTGCATCAAGCGCTTTGATATAGCGGTAGTGAAGCTCTTGATCCCCTTCGATGTAGAGAGAACTCTCACGCGAGAAGAAGTGTTTAAAAGAGTTTATATGATCATTTAAATCAAGTTGATTTATTAGCAAATCAACTTTTGAAGAACTATCTACTCGCATTTAGAAGCACTAATCATCTGACCATAAAATGGGGTCTCTTTTTTGCCTATAAAAGTGTATGTTCCGATGCTTAGAGTGTAGTTTTCGTCGTTTACGCTCACACCGTTGCATACAACAGTGCCATGTTGATTAAACTTCATAACTACATCTAGCATCTTTTGGCTTTTGGCATTGCTGTAACTGTTAAACGCAATTGCTGAGAGAACTACTGATAACACGATAACCGTTATAACAGCTTTTTGTCTATTTGTAAGTTCTGTAAAATAGTGTAAAGCTAAGAAAAAGAGTGCTACTACAACGATTCCGGCTATATATGCCATTATGCCGTTCCTCTTATCTGATATGTTAAATCTCCTGCACCAAAGCCTATAATAAGACCCTCATCAAGTATTTTTAGTGCCTCTTTGTCTTTCATAACAGTAATAGTGTTGTTCGCTCTTGTTATATTGTCGGCAATCGTGAGGTTATATCTTTTAAACTTCTCTTTAAAATCAATTTCTCTGCTTGCTTCACCCGCAGACCACACTGGAAGGATGATAAGCTCCTGTGCCCCTTCAAAACATTTTATAAACTCTTCGAGATTATCTATGGTACGAGAGTATTTATGCGGCTGCCAAATTGCGGTAATTTTGTCAAAACCTTTAAGAAGCGCATACTCTTTTACAGATTCAAATGTTGCTTTTATCTCTGTCGGATGGTGACCGTAATCATCAATGATAACGCTCTCTTTTTGTAGTCCTACTATATCAAAACGTTTTTTTATACCTTTGAAATTGAGTATATTTTTTCTTATCTCTTCGATTTCCATCGACTCATACGCCGCTAAAATAGCAAGAGCCGCATCAAGTGCGATATGTTTGCCAAAACCCCAAACGTCAAAACTTCCCAAATCTTTAAGTGTAAATCTTGTGTGAGGTTCGTCGTTTATCAGAATGAACTCTATGTTTGTGATGTCACGGCTTGGGTAGAGCCAGTTAGCGTCTACTTCACCTATGAGAGTGCTTAAAAATTTATCTTCGGCATTTAAAACACGGCAAGGAGCTGATGAAATAAAAGTTTTATATGAGTTATAAAAAAGTTCATAGTTATAGTCGTAATACTCCATGTGCTCAGGCTCTGCATTTACAACGATTGCACAATACGGATTTGAGTTTAAGAAACTTCCGTCGCTCTCATCAGCTTCAAAAATCATAACATTGTTATCTTTTTCATATCTGACATTTGAACCGAATGCTTTTGACTCTGCACCGATGATTGCCGAGCCTTCCATGATAGAGGTTAAAATTGCGGTAGTCGTACTTTTTCCGTGTGCGCCTGCAACAGCGTAGACTTTAGATGTGTTTAAAATTTGCAGCAGTGCTTCACGGCGGGCTAGAACTTCAATGCCTTTTGCTTTTGCAGCGACAACTTCGGGATTGTCCGGGCGGATAATGGCAGAGTGGATAACCAAATCTTGATCTGTAATGGCAGAGGCATCATGAGGAACAGTAACTGTGATGCCGAGTTTACGGAGTTTTTGGGTAATGACACCGTCTGAGATGTCAGAACCGCTTATTTCATGTCCTCTGTAGTGCATGTACTGAGCCAAACCGGATATGCCGATACCGCCGATTCCGATAAAATGTATCTTCATTCGCCACTCCCCTTTATTTGGGAATTATCTAGCAATTTTTGTGCCTCTTTATTAAAACAACTTATATAAAATGTGCCTGCATCCTGCGTTGCTTCGATATCCGCAATATTTTCAATGAAATCATCAAGTGAGATATCTTCCCTTGAAGCGATAGTGTGAAATTTCAGAGCCGATGAGAATTTTTTATCATTTGTTAAACCGCTTAGAACTTCAAACAGTGCGCTTGCATCGGAGATTTTACCTGCACTGTAGTGTTCAATTGCATACTCATAGAGTGCCCTAACTGTGGCGAAATCTTGAACTTCATTCATGTCCATCACTCTGTGAGCTTCGAGCGTATCTGTTAATCTCTCTAACGCCAAATCAAGTATATTTGCATAGAAACCGCCAATCGTATCTTCATCAAAAAGCTCATGTGCTTGCTGCTCAAGTACGTAAAGAGAGGCAATGTCTCCATTTTGTTGTGCGTTTAGCACTTTTGTTTTTAACTCTTCTACTCTTTGCATGTAAGAGCCTCCTTGATTCTAATAAGCGCACTTCTTGTTTTCTCTACACTCTCAACCAGAGCAATTCTGATGAACTCTTTACCCGGATTTATACCGTTTGCATCTTCTCTTGCCAAATACTCTCCCGGTAAAACTTTTACATTATATTTTTCATAGAGTTTTTTTGTAAATTCAAGCGGATTCGCAACTTTCAGCCAGATATAAAATGTTCCGCTTGGAATCTTTATGCCCAAAATCTCATGTGCTAAGTCAAAATTTTCTTTATAAATCTCTCTTGCAACTTCTACATGATCTTCGTCGCTCCAAGCAACTGCCGCAGCACTTTGAAGCGGAAGAGGGGAGGCACAGCCGATGTAAGTTCTGTAGTTTATGTACTCTTTTAAGATATTTTCATCGCCTGCAATGAAGCCTGAACGAAGCCCCGGAGCGGATGAACGCTTTGAAATAGAGTTGATGACTAAAATATTTTTAAATGTTTCATTTCCCACATAGAGTGAGGCTTCAAGAAGCGATGGAATCGGTTTGGAAGTATATATTTCGCTGTAGCACTCATCGTTTAAAAGTACGAAATCATGTTTTAAAGCCAGCTTTACCCACTCGCCAAGCTCTTCTAAGGTAAGTGAAGAAGTTGTAGGATTGTTTGGAAAATTTAAAATAACAAGATGACATGTAGATAATATATCTTCATCTATTTCCGGCTTAAAATTATTTTCCTCTGTAAGATTTAGGTGGATTACTTTGGCTCTGCTAGCAATTGCCGCACCCTCGTAAATCTGATAAAAAGGGTTCGGATAAGCCATAACCGGATTTTTTTTATCAAAGAGTAAAAACTGCGGAAAGTTGAAGAGAACTTCACGTGTTCCAAAAGTGGGGATAATCTGCTCATTGCTAAGTGTAACGCCAAATCTTGTTTTTACAAATCCTCTTTGTGCAGTTCTTAGCTCATCCTCTCCCGCTGTTTTTGGATATTTTCTAAGTTGTGAAGCATTGTCGCAGAGTGCCATTTGTATAAACTCGGGAGTCTCAAATTGCGGCTCACCGATAGTTAAAACAGACGGTTCATAATCTTTGTTTGGTGTGATATTTTTTAGTAAATTGTTTAATTTTTCAAATGGATATGGTTCAAAATTCATTATTTTCCTGCTATTTTTCATTGACGCGATTATAGCAAAAATCTATAAAGGGCAGGTTAACAATCTACTCCAGCTCTTCTAGGCATGAAGCAGTTCCCTCTGAAACTCTGCAATATTTAGAATCTTTGTCAAATGAGATCATATATGGGCGTTGCGTCATATCAAGAGTTTTGGCGATCTCTGTAATCTCTTGAAGTGCTTTTATAGTATTCTCTTTGGCTGTGAAATTTTCAAGATCTACTATGTCTTCATCAACCATTATATCTATGAGTGTTTGTTTTTGATTATCTGACTCATAAATGTACTGCATAATTTTTTCAGATTCAAGACGAGGCAATCTGTATAGCATTATATGGTAGCTATTTGTGAGCTGCAACATCTTATTTGATTCTATTTTTTTCATAAGTTCACGAGAGTATTTACATAAAGGATCTAAGAAAACATATACGTCACTAACATTGCCACTGCCGAATTTTATAGCATGCTTTGATATTGATTCAAGCAAAATTTTTGGTTTTTTAGATTCAGGAATACTCTCAGCTCCAAAAAGGGTAAAAACAGACAACAATAAGATAGATAAAAATTTCATATATGTTCCTTTAATTTTTTGGAAGTGCAAATTTTTGGGTAATTAACTCTCCGTCACTGTTGAAAAATAGGTAGTAGAGCCAATCTTTTTTAACGCTCAAGCCTGCCAAATATCTAAGTGCTAAATTTGCTTGAAGCGAGGCAATGTGCATGACTATGGGAGCAGCGATTCCTGCGGGAGTTTGTGAAGTTATCTTGAATGCGTCTTTAAAAGATGAGTGTTCAAAAAAGCAGACTTGACCGTGAAAAGCCTCCACACTTCCGTAAATCCAAGGCAGATTTTTGTTTTTGCAGTAGTCATCGATTTCACCGCGGGTAGGGAGATTGTCGGTTGCGTCTATAATCAAATCTACGGTTATATTTTTTTTACTAAACTCTTCAAAGTTGCACTCATGTGCAACGGCTTTTACAAACGGGCACCTCTGCCTGATAATCTCTGCGTTTAAAAGGGCTTTGTTTTTTCCCTCATCGCCGATTTTAAAAGCGATTTGGCGGTGGATATTGTGGGTTGAAACTTCATCAAAATCAACCATGTGAATCTCGCCGATACCGCTAGAACCGAGTGCAAAAGCAAGTGAACTTCCTAATCCGCCTGCACCGATAATCGCTATCTTTTTACTTTGGAGCAGGTTTTGCGTATCTTCTCCCCAAAGCTGTACTTGACGGCGAAAGTAGCTCATCATAGCGGATTTCTTTTTTGAATCATCTCTTTAAATCCCCAAGATTTTCTTGCATGAAGAACCTCAGAGTGGCTCATGTCTACTATCATCAGCTCCTCTTTATTGCCGAGATGTTCTATGAGTTCTCCGTTTGGAGAGGCTAAGAGAGAATCACCGTAGAAATTCCAAGTATGTTCTTTATCTGTATATTCACCTATTCTGTTTGCTCTTAAAATGTAGCAGTTGTGCGTAAATGCACGAGAGAGTATAACTGTTTTCCATCGCTCAAAAGAGTCAAAAGTAGATACGCTCGGAAGCAAAATACAGTCAACGCTTTTGGAAGAGATATGCTCAAACATCTCATCAAAGTGAATCTCAAATCCGTTCATTATCGCAAACTTAAAACCGTCAATTTTAAAGATAAGCGGTGCTTCAACTCTCTTTTGTTCATTTGCAAAAAACTTCTCTTCATTCCAGTGAGGATAGTTTATAAGAAGCTGTTGCTGATAGTAAGAAGTAGATGTTGGAGCAAATTTAGCTACTGTTTTGTAGACCTTGCCTTTTTTAACAACTATAAGAGGCGCAATAATCGTTAGTTTATAAGTAGCAGATAGCTCTTTTAAAACTTTTATCTGATGCTCGGCTTGCTCTTGAATCATGCCAAAAGAGAGGCTCTGCAACTCTTTAAAAAATGGGTTTAGTATGTATTCGCCCAAAAGCAGAACTTTAACGCTTTCCTTTGAAGCAATGCGGATATAGTTGTAAAGCTTTGTGGAGCTCATGCCCTGTGCGCTTAACTGAAGAACTGCCGCTCTCATTATAAATCATCCTTATGGATAATTTTATCGCTACAAAATGCAAGCATTTTTACTTTCCTTTTATTTCGGTGATTTTTATCTGTGCATCTTCAAGTATCTTTTGTGCTTTGCCAAGTTCACTCATTCCCATCTCATACGCTTTTACGCTGTCTGAGAGTGTGATTTGTGGATTCATTAGAGTTTCTAAAACTTTTTTTGCACTATCAAGTTTTGATTCAAAACTTTCAGTTTCTTTAGTAAAGCCTTCGGCTTCTTTGGTAAGTTTTTCTTTAGCCATTTAAAATATCCCTCACATAATCTTCAAATTTATCGACCTCTACTAAAAATGCGTCATGTCCGTAGTCGCTCTCTATATCGATGTAGGTATGGTTTTGATTGCCGATTTTTTTCAGCGTGTCGCTTATCTCTTTCATCTCGCTGCTTTTAAAGAGCAAATCATTGCTAAAGCTTACAAGATGAAGTTCGCTGCTGACTTTTTGCAGTGCCTCACTTAGCGAGTCAAACCCACGAGATAAATCATAAATATTTATAGCTTTTGTGATGTAGAGATAAGAGAGCGGATCAAACCATTTTGTAAAGTTATAACCGTTATATTCTAAATATAGCTCAACTTGAAACTTGCCGAAGAGTTCATAAAGTCCGTCTGTATTTTTGTACTCTCTTCCGAATTTGTTCTGCATAGATTCAGGAGATAAAAAGCTGATATATCCTGCCATTCTTCCTATTGCCATACCTGATAACCCGTTCTTTTTAATAGTTTCGCTCTCGTAATATCCGTCTTTAAAATCAGGGTCTTTTAAGATTGCCTCTTGAGATATCTTGTTAAAAGCGATTGCCCAAGGCTGTGTTGCATGTGTTGTTGCCATAGAGATGATTTTTGATGCAAAATTCGGATAGCTGATTGCAAACTGGAGTGCCTGCATACCGCCCATCGAGCCGCCGATAATTGCATAAACGCTATGGATGCCGAGTTTGTCAAAAAGAATTCTTTGCGCTTTTACCATATCTTTTATGGTTACAACCGGAAATTTGTAACGATATGGATTGTGATGTGGATGTTGCGGACTCATAGGTCCTGTCGAGCCAAAACAGCTGCCGATTACATTTGTGCAGATTACAAAATATTTGTCCGTGTCTACTGCTTTGCCTGAACCTATAAAATTATCCCACCAGCCTGCTTTTTTGTCACCTTCATAAGTTCCTGCGCAGTGATGAGACCCTGTAAGTGCATGACAGATAACGATGACATTGCTCTTGTCTTCATTGAGTTCGCCATACGTCTCGTATGTTATATCATAAGGTTCTAAAATACGCCCACTCTCTAAATAGAGGGGGTTTGTAAAATGTTGGGTATATGTTTTTAGGTTCAATGACAACTTTAGGCTCTTTATAAAAATAGTAGTGCTATTTTAGCGAAAATGTCTTAAGCAACTATGACATACTTGTTTCTGCCGGTTGTTTTTGCTTCATACAGAGCACTGTCAGACTCTTCTAGCAGTTGGTCTTTGGATTTTTCTTCTGTAACATCTTTAAAAGAGATACCTATACTTATAGATATATAATTGCTTGCAGTAGAATATTCATGCGGAATTTTTAACTCTTGAACTGATTCAAGCAGGGATATTGCAACTTTTTCTACACCATCTTTATCTATATCTTTTAATACAACTACAAACTCCTCTCCGCCGTACCTTGCAACCATATCAAATGGTCTTTTAAGATTTTTTTGCAGAGTGAGTGCTACTTTTGCAAGAGCAGTGTCGCCCCTTCCATGTCCGTAGTTGTCATTATAAAGCTTAAAATGATCTACGTCAATCATCATTAGAGCAAATGACATTTTGTCTCTTAGCGACTCTTTATATTTGACCTCAAATCTTTCATTGAAATTTCTTCTGTTTGGTATATGCGTAAGTGCATCGCACATTGATAACTCTTCAAGCATATCACTCTTTAGTTTTAAGGTTATATGGTTTTTTACTCTTATTTTTGCGATAGATGGATTAAAAGGCTTTTTTATATAATCCACCGCTCCAAGATTAAGCCCATACTCTTCATCTACGTCTGAATCGTTTCCTGTTACAAAGATAATTGGAATGTCTTGCGTTGAGGCATTGCTTTTAAGAATTTTACAAACTTCATATCCATCCATCTGTGGCATAACGACATCAAGAAGTATAAGATCGGGTTTGTCATATCCTCTAGCTATTTCAAGTGCTTTTTTGCCGTCTTTGGCTACTTTTATGTTATATTCATCTTTTAGCAGGTCGGATAACAATGCGATGTTGGCAACCATGTCATCTACAATCAGTATGGTTGCTTTTCTTTTTTTTATAACTTCCATCTGTTCATAATCTCCAATGCTTTGTCATATTCTAACTCTTCTATATATTTTTTCCACTCTGCAAGCTCATTTGCATCTACTGTTGTGCTTAAGCTATTAAAAAGAGAATCTACTGATTTGGATTCTAACATATTTGATTTTGAAATTGCTTGTTTTATGTCATTAAGAAGATTTTTCAACTCTTCATTATCTAGTTTTTCACTTAGAGAAGTGCTTCCTTCATCTAAAATAACCTCTTCCAATCTCTCTTGCGTACTTTTTATAGCGGTTATTAGTCTCTCTATTTCGCTCTCTGATATCTTTTGCTTTGACACATATTTAGCATCTATACTTTTACAAACTTCATAGAGCTTGTTTGCTCGCAGGTTGCCGCTTAAACCTTTGAGTGTATGAATAAGTAATTGCGCACTGTTGTCATTATGGGATATAAGTATCACTATATCTTTAAATGTACTCGTCAGCTCTTGAGAGAAATTTTTCAAAAGTTTATCTATTAACTCTTTTGAACTGAAAATTTTCTCTAAATCTTCCATATCAATAATTTCATCTATTTTTCTTAGTGATACATGAGTCTCTTTGATTTTCAAATCTACATTACAAAATTTCGCAATTGTTTTATAAAGTTCATTCATGTCTATAGGCTTACCTAAATGCTCATTCATTCCTGCCTCTATGGCTTTTTGTTTATCCTCTATCATGGCAGCCGCAGTAAGTGCAATTATAGGTATATCTTTGTCACGTTCTCTTATGAGCCTTGTTGCTTCATAACCGCTCATGAGAGGCATTTGCAAATCCATAAGAATTAAGTCATAACGAGATGGATTTTCAAAGTATTTCTCAACCGCTTCCTGTCCGTTATTTGCTATGTCAACCTCTATTGCTACACGCTTTAGCATCATTGATGCTACTTCTTGATTTATAAGATTGTCTTCAACGAGCAGTGTTCTAATGCCACCGAAATTTGGAAGTTTTTCTATCTCTTTGTGTGTAATTTTATCAAAATCAAGTTTTTCCCAAGATGCTACTTCAAATTCCAATTCAAAACTAAATGTGCTTCCTGTGCCCTCTTGGCTCTTTGCTCTTAGTTCGCCGTGCATAGTTTCTATAATTTTTTTAGATATAGTTAGCCCAAGTCCTGTTCCACCGTATTTTCTAGTAGTAGATGTATCTGCTTGTGTAAAGGGAGTAAAGAGTTTTTTAAGCTGTTCTTCGTTGATGCCGATTCCGGTGTCGCTAACGCAAAAGGAGACAACTGCTCTTTTGTCATTAAGTTTTTCTTTGAGTTTAATATCAAGCGATATGCTTCCCTCATGAGTAAATTTGATTGCATTACTTATAAGGTTAGAGAGAACTTGTGTAATTCTAAGCTCATCCCCGACAACCAAAGTAGGAACATCATCTTTTATTTCACAATGAGTACCAAGAGATTTTTTTATAGCACTCTCTAAAAACATAAACTTAAGCTGCTCCATAACATCTTCTAATCTAAATTTTTTATGCTCTAGCTCAAGTTTTCCGGCTTCTATTTTAGAGTAGTCAAGTACATCGTTTATGATTCCTAAAAGTATCTTTGAGGAACTGTTCACTTTAAGTAGCAGATTTTTTTGTCTATCGTCAAGTTTTGTATCAAAGAGCAGTTCGCTTAGACCTATAATGGCATTCATCGGAGTTCTTATCTCATGGCTCATATTTGCCAAAAAGTCACTTTTTGTTTTGTTTGCAAGCTCTGCTTTCTCTTTAGCCTCTTTTATGGCTATTTCTGCCTCTTTAAGCGTTGTTTGGTCAAACATGTAGCCTCGTATAGAGAGCAGATTGTTCTTTTCATCTCTTATGAGATGTGAAAAATCATAAAACCATCTGTAGTTGCCATTTTTGAGTCTTAAGCGGTAGGATTGTTCAAAGTAGTTGATATTGTTATCAATATGGTAAGTAACCTCTTTGATGATTCTCTCTATATCATCGTGATGGATGAGGTCTGCATATAAGAAAGAATCACTTTTCATCTCCTCTTTTGAGTATCCGAGAATGTCGAGACAATTCCATGAGATATATTTTATCGGCCAGTTTTGCGATGCCGTCCACTCAAGAGTCATAACCGGACCGCTTGAGAAGAGTTCTCTCTCTTTTTCAAGAGCATGCAATATCATTTTTTTCTCTGTTATATCTCTAAATACGACTATAGCTCCTCCGTCATTTGTTGGAGCTACCGTTAAATTAACCGGAAAAAATGAGCCGTCTTTTTTTATGAAATACTCTTCAAGCTCTCTAATTTCTCTATCTTTCGTAGTTATATAGATGGGACACTCATCATTTGGGTAGATGGAGTTATCTAGTTTATGATGATGAAAAAGGGCATGTTGATGAGTGCTTAAAATCTCATCTTTTGTAAAACCGAGCAGATTTATGGCACTTTGATTTACAAAAGTGCACATTCCGTCTTTGTCAACCCCGTAAACTCCCTCTCCTATGGCATCTATCATCGTAGCTCTCTGAATGATAGACTCATTCTCTTTTTGTGCTATTTTATACTCTGTTTCTTGCATTTGTCTATAGGATTTTATAATGTAGATAATATTTCCCAACACAAGAAAAATGAAAACAGCACTAAATACCAAAAGAATTAATAGAACTTCTTGTTTAAGCTCATTTTCACTATCATCTAAACTAGCCAGCAGTTTGGCTGTCATTTTTTGAAGCAATGAATATTTTTCAAACGATATCGCATCAGCTTCTTGTGCCTCATTTGATCTTTTTTCAAGCGAAAGAGATGTCGCAATGACGGCATTTTTAAAAAAATCTATATAAACTGCTTTTAGCTCATCTGTTTGAAATTCGTGATGAATTAAAAAATCAAGAGTATATAGAGCCTTTTTTGAAGAGATAGCCGCTTCTGCCAAATATTTAGCATCATTTATGTGAGCGCTTCTATAAAGATATGATGCAACTAGAATTACCTCTTTGTCAAATTGATTTACCTGATTTCTATGCAGTAAAATATCTTTGCTTACCTTATTCTTGAAATCGTAGGTTATAAACAGAGCTACTAAAGAGATAACTAGAACCAATATATTTGAGATAATGATTTTTGAGGTGAGAGATATTTTCATTATTTTGCTCTTATAAAAAGATTTTTTTCAACGCTCTCTTGAGCGTACTCTTTAAACATCCAGTCGGCAAACTTCTCTGCCTCTTTGTTGCTTTTTAAAAAAACCAGATTCAGTTCTCTTTTTATCGGATAGCTATGGTTTTGGATATTCTCTTTTGTCGGTTTTACACCCTCAAGTGCCAAAATTTTTATAGGCATACCATGCTTTTCAATGGCACTGGCAGATCCTAAAGATATATAACCGATACTATTTACAATTCCGCCGACCCAAACCATCATATCGTTATTTGCTCCGGCTTCCCATGCAGAGGTATCTATCATCTTTGTTTTGTCGCTGTTTTTCGTATTTTGTGGATGAAAAAGTCCGGTATATTTTTCAAAAACATCAAGTGTTCCACGGTCTATTCTTTTTGAGAGCAGATGAATTTTTTCATCTTTAGTGTTAAATTTTTTCCAGTTTTTAACCTCTCCCGTATATATTTCAATCAAATCCTTTTTTGATATATTTTTAAGAGGATTGTCACTGTTTACTATAAAGGCTAAAGTGTCGTAGCCAATAGTCACATGGGAGACGGCACTTTTTTCTTGCTCGGTTAAATCTCTGCTTACCATGCCTATTTCTATCTTGCCTGATATAAGAGAGTCAACCGCATATTGACTTCCGCCGCCGGATATATTTAATGTTATACCGCTCTCTTGTTTGTATCTTTGTGCAATTTGTTCAATAATAGGCTGTATAGTCGTAGAACCGACGCAGTTTAATACCGTATCGCCAAACGCAAAACTAAAGGAGAGTAAAACAGTTAACAGGTATCTCATTTTTTTATCCAATATCTTTATTTATGTTCATTATATCTTCCAGCCATCCATAAATTTGAGTGCTTTATCATATTCAAATTCATCGACAGCTTCGCTCCATTCAGACAGCTCGTTGTTATTTATAACACTTTTAAGATTTTCAAAAAGAACCATTTTCTTCTCTGATGAGACTATATTAGCTTTTAATAACTCATTTTTGACTTCATAAAATAGCTCTTGCTGCTCACTCTTGTTTAAGTGATTTACGACCATGTAATTTATATCATTTTTACTCTCCAAATCTAACTCAGAGAGTCTCTCTTTTACTCTTTTTATTGCTTCGTTTAATATTTTTATATCACTCTGCGGTATCTCGTCTTTTAATCTATATTTTGCATTTATGCTTTTACAAACAGCATGTAGCTCATTTGCTCTTAAGTTGCCGCTTACGCCTTTAAGTGCATGTAAAAGGGCAGGCGCATCAGAACTTTTATTTGATATGAAATCCGCTATGTCTTTAAATTCGTTATTTAACTGTTTTGTGAATTTTTTTAAAAGCTTGGCGATAGTCTCATTTGAACTAAAATTACCTTTTAGATACTCCATGTCAAGCACTTCATAATTTTCTTTTTGTGTTGTGTTAAGAGTTCTGTTTTCAAAATCCACATGACAATATTTTGCAATAATCTTATAAAGTTTACTGGTATCTATCGGCTTGCCCAAATGCTCATTCATTCCGGCATCCAAAACTTTTTGTCTGTCTTCTATCATTGCCGCGGCACTTAGAGCTATGATAGGTATCTCTTTGTTATGCTCTCTTATGATTTTTGTAGCTTCATATCCGCCCATTATAGGCATTTGCAGATCCATCAAAATAAGACGATATTTATTTCTATGAGAAAGATATTTATCAACTGCCTCTTTGCCGTTGTTTGCAATATCTACATTTATGCCGACTCGCTTTAGTATCATAGAGGCTACCTCTTGATTTATCTCATTATCTTCGACAAGAAGTATGTTTATGCCATTGAAATTTAAAACTTTTTCTTTTTCAGGCTGAATTAGAGTAAAGTCTGTTTTATCCCATGACTCAACTTCCACCTCTATATCAAAGCTAAATATTGAGCCTACATTCTTTTGGCTCTCTACTTTTAGCTCGCTTCGCATTGCTTCAACGATTCTTTTAGATATGCTGAGACCTAAACCTGTTCCGCCGTATTTTCTAGTTGTTGAGATGTCTGCTTGGGTAAAAGGAGTGAAGAGTTTTTGAATCTCTTCTTCGCTCATTCCTATACCGGTATCGCTGACGCTAAAAGCAAGAACTGCATGTTGCTCATCGATTTTTTGTTTTAAATCTATGTTGAGCGTTATGCTGCCGTTGTTTGTAAACTTTAGTGCGTTGCTCAAGAGATTTGTCAAAATCTGGTTGAGTCTAAATTGATCTCCTATAATGATGGAAGGTGCCTCAGCACTCATTTTTAGAGTAAGAAGCAATCCTTTTTTTGAGGCGCTTTGGTTTAGCACCGTGTCTAGTCTCAAAAGCAGATTTATTAGATTAAAGCTTTTTTCTTCAAGTTCTAGTTTTCCTGCATCTATCTTGGAGTAGTCAAGTACATCATTGATGATTTCAAGAAGCATCTTTGATGAGCCGTTTACTTTTGATAGCAAATCTCTCTGTTTTTCACTCAGAGGCGTATCAAACATCATTTCGCTTAAACCTATGATTGCATTCATGGGAGTTCGTATTTCGTGGCTTATGTTGGCTAAAAATTGGCTTTTTGCACTATTTGCAAGTTCGGCTTTTTTTGTGGCTTCGATAAGCTTGATATTTCTGTCTTTAACTCTTCTTTGCATTTTATTGAGTGCGAATGAAAGTGTTTCAATCTCATCACGGCTTTTGATGAGCGGAATGTCAACAGACTCTTTTTTTCCCATGAGACTCACTGCATCTGCAAGTCTTAGCAGGTTTTTAGATATGCCATAACCGATAATCAGAGATATAATAATAGATATCAAAATCTCTGCAAAAATAATTTTATAAGTTGTCTCTCTATTTGATTGAATAATTAGATTTTTTTCTCTTAAATCAAGCGCCAACTTGAAAGTGCCGAGTTTCAGCCCCTCAAGTTCAAGCTTGCTCTGTACTATCTCATAGTTTGGATCTTTATCATCGGGTATATTGCCGACTTTTGACAAGATGTTGCCGCCGATGTCCTTGACTTCACATGCCTCTACGCTTTTGAGTTCGGTCAGTTTAAGTAAGATATTGTCAATAGTAGCCAAATCATATACGGATAGCGATGTTAAGAGTGACTGAGTACCAAATAGTTTGATAAACTCTATTTTATCGTTTATTAATTTATTGGATGTTTTTTCAAGAGATTGAAAATTTACAAACACTATCATTGTTAAAAAGATGATTTCTAATGTAACGAATGAGATGATATATTTGTATCTAAAAGAGAGACTCTTTTTCATCTAATATTTTCCAAGTTCAACTGCTAATTTTTTTATTTCATCAAATTCCAAAGAGTCAGTTTTAATCATGTTGTTGTTTTTAGTCAGTTTTTCTAAAATATCTTTTGGCATTTTTAACAGGGCTTCTCTTATCGCATCAACATCTCTATTTTCTATAGAAGGCAAAACCGCAATCGGATGGCTTGGATAACTATCGGTTTTGTATAAAATTTTGATTTTTGATGCAGTGTCACTATCATGTAGTTGTTCAAGTGTTCTGCTTATGCCTCCGCCTATATCTCCAACACCTCTTGCGACACCTTTGTATACAGAATCATGTGAGTTTACATAAAGCACATGAGCATCTTTTTCTATATCAAATCCATACTTTTTTTTGAGTTCATATTTTGCAAGAAGCGTAGCCGCAAAAGCATTAGGTGCAGGAAATAGAAAAGTTTTTCCTTTAAACTCATTTATATCAAAAGCTCTCTTGTCTGTGTGCGTTACTAAAATTCCCTCTATTTGTTCGGTTGTTCTTGCAATGGCTTTATAGCCTTTTTGTTTATTTGCTATAACAAAATGGTATGGATTCATGTAGGCTATATCATAATTTCCCGCATAAAGCTCTTCTTCAAATTTCGGAATGGACGATTCGGTTTTAAAGACAAGATGAAGACCAGTCTCTTTTGAAAGGTATGAGACAATTGGCGCCCAAGTTTTTACAAGTTCGCTGGGGCTTTGCTGCGGCACAACCCCGAAGATGATATCTTTAGAAAAAAGAGATGACGATATGAGTATGATAAAAAATATAAATTTCAAAGAAAAATATTTTTTGCTGCTCATAACTTCCAACTGTTTAAAATTTCAAATGCTCTTTCATACTCTAAGTCGCTCATGGCACTCTCAAAGAGATCTAGTTCATCTGCATCAATGATATCCGTAAGATTGTGTTGTAGTGTCTCATATTTGTGAGTTTTTATAATATTGCCGTTTAAAAGACCGTCTCTTATCTCAAAATAGAGTTCTCTTAGTTCATCTTTGCTCAGCTTTTGTATTTTTGCACTATCTTTTTTGCTCTCTACATGTAACTCTTTTAGCCTCTCTTTTACTTCTTCAATTGCCGAGGTTAAGGCTTCTATGTCTTTTTCGTCTATAGGTAGTTTAGCTCTGTATTTGGCATCTATATTTTGGCAAACTGTGTAAAGCTCATTTGCTCTTAAATTACCGCTTACACCTTTGAGCGCATGTAGAAGAACAGGTGCATTGCCATCTTTTGTTAATAGCATTGAAGTAATATCTTTAAACTCATTATTGAGTTCATGCGAGAATTTTTTTAAGAGTTTGTCAATAGACTCTTTAGAGCTGAAATTTTTGTTTAGATACTCGATATCAAGTACTTCACAGTTATCTTTGGATTCCTTTATGTAAGCTCTCTCAAATGCCACATGACAATATTCGGCAATAGTTCTATAGAGTTCATCAGTTTCTATAGGTTTTCCTATGTGCGCATTCATACCCGACTCTTTGGCTTTTTGAACATCTTCAAGCAGAGCTGCGGCACTCAGAGCGATAATAGGTATATTTTTGTCATGTTCTCTTATGTGTTTTGCAGCTTCATAACCGTTCATGACAGGCATGTGCAGATCCATAAAAACAAGATCATATTGAGAAAGATTTAAGAGATATTTGTCTAAGGCTTCTTTGCCGTTATTTGCAACT
>MICC01000091.1:0-5666 GCA_001829715.1 Sulfurimonas sp. RIFOXYB12_FULL_35_9 | reverse complement strand
AGCAGGATTTTGATGCCGCTGAAATTTGGAAGTTCTCCTGTTTCCACCTCTTTTATCCTTTTAAAGGATGAGTTTTTTGCATTTGAGAGTGCATCAAAAAGAGTTGAGCTTGTAACCGGTTTTGATAAGAAGCTGTCTATTTCAACTTCCGCAGGATTTACTTCGTCTATCGCATGTGCACTTACCATTAAGATTGTAGGAGCTTTTGACTTTATCTCACCGCTTTTTAACATCTCATGAATGCGTTTAATGGTCTCTTTGCCGTTAAGCTTGGGCATCTGCCAGTCCATCAAAATAATCTTGTAGGCATTTTGATTTATATCTGCCTCTTTTACCATCAAAATTGCTTCTTCACCGTCTTTTGCTTCATCGCATACGCAACCAAATTTTATAAGGATATCTTTTAAAATCTCTCTTGAAATCTCCTGATCGTCAACAATTAAAACTTTGTTTAACTCATCTTTTGAAATTGCAATCGAATCATCCCAAGCCTCCACTTCTACTTTTAACTCAAAACTAAATGTCGTACCTATCCCCTTTAAACTTTGTACGATCAATGTGCCTCCCATAGCTTCAATGATTCTTTTAGATATGGTAAGTCCAAGACCTGTTCCGCCGTATTTTCTGGTAGTAGAGTTGTCGGCTTGCGTAAATGGAGTAAATAGTTTTTGAAGATGATGTTCATTCATCCCTATGCCTGTGTCGCTCAGAGTAAAAGAGAGGATGGCATGTTGTTCATCGAGTTTTTCTTTGAGATTTATATTTAGTAAAATACTGCCGTGGTGTGTAAACTTGAGTGCATTGCTTAGCAGGTTTGTTAAAACTTGAGACAGTCTTAGCTCATCACCTAGCACCATATAAGGCACATCGTTTTTTATATGAAAATAGAGTTCTACATCTTTGTTTATAGCAGTAGCACCAAATAAAACTCTAAGCTGTGAGAGTATAGATTCAACCTCAAAAGCTTTGCATTCAAGTTCAAGTTTTTTAGCCTCTATTTTTGAATAGTCAAGTATATCGTTAATGATTCCAAGAAGCATTTTTGAAGAGCTGTTTACTTTTGAGATGAGATTTCTTTGCTTATCACTTAAATCCGTATCAAACATCATCTGGTTAAGACCTATGATGGCATTCATGGGTGTTCGTATCTCATGACTCATATTTGCCAAAAATTGACTCTTTGCGCTGTTTGCCTCTTCGGCTTTTTTCTTCTCTTCTAAAATAGCGTTTTCATATGCTTTTTTCTGGGTAACATCTCTAAATATGACGATTGCACCGTCATCATGTACTGAAGCAACGCTTAATTCTACAGGAAAAAAAGAGCCGTCTTTTTTTATGAAATAATCTTCCGCTTCTCTGCTTATATTGTCTCGCAGAGTCTGATTTATAGGACACTCAGCGGCATTATAAAGTTCATTTGAGGGCTTATGATGATGAAACATCGTATGTTGATTTTTATATAAAACTTCCTCTTTGCCAAATCCAAGCATATCAAGAGCTTTTTGGTTTATCCATGTACAGTTTCCATATACGTCTACACCATATACGCCTTCACCCATATTTGAGATTAGAGACTCTACAAATCTTTTTTTTCTCTCTATCTGTATATATGAAATCAATGCTCCAATGAGAGCCAGCATAAATATTATCAGGCTGTAGTTGTATTTGTCCCAAATGTCTTCAAGCGTGATTCGCGGAGTTTTATCAAAAGGCGGAAGTCTTAACTCTCTTGTTAGTTCCTCAGTCTCAAGATAATCCGCTGCAAGAGAGTAACCGTAAATTTTTGACTCTTTTGCATGCTCCGAAGTAGATTTAAGTAAAAAAAGTGCTGAGACAAAATCTTTTACATCCTCTTCATCGGCATGAGGAAGTGCAAAAATAGGCCATTCAGGATAGAGTGGGGTGGATGTTTTAAAAGGGTAGTTTTTATGTGTCTTTTCATGAATAATCCTCACATCGTCCGCTTTTATCTCCCCCTCTTTTATCATCTGTTCTACTATGCCGTCTCTTGTAAAACCGACATCAGATTTTCCCTCAAGTACATGTTTTATAACATCTGTATAGCCTGATTTTAGCTCTATAATCTCTTTTGACTCTTTTATAATATCTATGCCGCTTTTGTGAAGCTCGTAGGCTTGAGCCCTAAAACCTCCCAAAAGATTTACATTTGGCGTCGCTAAGGTTTTATTTTTAATGTCGCCAAGTGTTTTAATTGAGCTGTCATTTTTTACGACAATCACACCTGCAAATTTATTTGTGTGAGCATCGTCATACATGGCAACTAAAGTCGCAATAGCACCGCTTAGTTTATGCTCATGTCTTAGAAGCAAAAAGTGAATCGGGCTTGTAGTAACGATATCAAGCTCTTTTGCGGCTATCTTTTTGTTCATCTCATCTTGCGATAGAACTTCTAAAATAACTTTTTTATGAAGTGTTCCATTAAGGTGCTGCACTAGAGGGTCATATCTTTTTTTTGTATCTTCATACCCTTTGTAGGCATAAACACCAAAACGGATTTCATCTTTTGCATAGAGGTTTAGAGTAAGTAAAATAAGTAGAAACAGAAAAATTTTCATTAAAATGTAATCACTTTGTAGTCGCTCTGAAGAGCATTTGTAAGCATCTCGCCTGTATGAATAGGATCTACTCCAAGTTCGTTTAATCTATCGGTTACGCCGTAATCGTCGCTGCAAACTACGCAAACATTAAACTTCACGCCTGTTTGCATAACTGTTTTTACTCTCTCTTGAAGATCTTCGCTCTCTGCCAAGAGTTTTGCCGATGGCCCCCAGATCATGATAGTAGCTTCATCCCAGTATCCGCGAGGAAGCATAACAGAGCCGTATAAAAGTATAAGTTTTTTTGCTATCTCTTCATCTGCACTTGACCATACTATTAAAAGTTTGTTTTTCATTTATGCCTCGAGAGCCTGTTTCATGTCTGCTATAAGGTCTGCGGCACTCTCAAGTCCGCAAGATATGCGAATAAGACCGGAAGGAACGCCGCAAGCTATAAGTTCTTGCTCATTTAACTGCTGATGAGTTGTTGAAGCAGGGTGTGTAATGATAGACTTAGAATCCCCGATATTTACGACAAGAGAGTAGAGTTTAGTGGCATTTACTATCTTTGTTGCCTCTGCCAAGCTGCCGACTTCAAAGCTTAAAAGTCCGCTGCATGCACCGTCTTCAAAATATTTTTGTGCGTTTTTATAGTTTGAGTTGCTTTTTAATCCAGGGTAGTTCACTTTTTTTACTTTTGGATGCGACTCTAAAAACTCTGCAAGTGCGAGAGCATTTTTTGAGTGTTCACGCATACGAAGAGAAAGCGTTTCCATACCTTGAATAAAAAGCCATGAGTTAAATGGAGATAAGACAGCTCCCAAATCACGAGCCAAAGAGAGTCTTGCTCTAAGAGTATATGGCGGCAGGTTTGTATCGACATAGACTAAACCGTGATAAGAAGCGTCAGGTTTGTTGAAGTGTTCGTAACGAGGATTTGCTCTTAATTTTTCAACCAATCCTTTTCTCTCCACTAAAATTCCGCCGATTGCCAGACCTTGCCCAGTCGTATATTTGCTGGCACTATGAACCGTAATATCTGCTCCATGTTCAAACGGACGGCATATTACAGGTGTTGCTACCGTGTTGTCTACTACGCTTAAAATGCCATATTTATCAGCAATAGCACTGATTGCTTCTATATCTGCCACGTCAATGCTAGGGTTTGTAAGAGATTCAAAGAATATTACTTTTGTTTTATCGTCTATAAGAGATTCAAGAGATGCCATGTCATGTACATCAAAATATCTAGCTTCAATGCCAAATCTCTTTAGCGTGTGGGTGTTGAGCGTTAAACTGCCGCCATAAAGCTGTTTTGCACATACTATGTTATCTCCGGCTTCGGCAGCATTTGCAATAGCAAAAAAGATAGCGCTCATTCCGCTTGAAGTAGCAAGTGCAGCTTCGCCGCCCTCAAGCATTGCAAACCTTTTTTCAAAAACATCAGTTGTTGGATTGTTAAGACGGGTGTAAATATTTCCCAACTCTTTTAAAGAGAATAAATCAGCCGCATGCTGTACATCACGAAACTCATAAGCAGTCGTTTGATAAATAGGAACAGCCATCGTCCCTTGTGAATCTTTTGTATATCCACCGTGAAGTGCTATTGTCTGTAAATCCATAATAGTTACCTTTTTTAGTAATATTCTATCAAAAGATAACTAAAAGATTATTTTATAAGACCCTTTGCCCAGTCTTGCATGGTCTGATGAATCTCCTCTCTTGGAGGCTCCATAAACTCTATAATGATTTTATCTTCAAACTCGCAAACGGCTATACTTCGTGGTCGTACCGCTAAAACTTTCGTATTTGGGATAGATGGTCCAAAACAGAATATGATATTTTTAGCATCAATCAGCCCATCCACAATCTGCCCATCAAGAGCTTTTGTGTGCGAGTAGTGATCAAATACGGCAATAAAACGTGCAACCGGATGACTTTCTATCTTCTCTCTTAAGTATGCCACCACTTCATCCGTACTTGAGACTTTCATCTCACTTTTGAATAACTCTAAAGTATATATCGGATACTTTTCCATTAAAATCGTTTTTTTCACTTTCTACTCCTGAATACAAATTTCTTTTTTTCTAATATGAACTATCGTCTGATAGCTAACAATAGATACAATAATCGTCACCGCTGCTATCATTATATAAGATAAAAGCAGTAAAAATAGACAACTGTTTTGATGATACATAAGCATAGTACTAATCGCCATTGCTGCCACCGGAAATACAAACGCCCACCATGAGATAAAAAACTTTATTTTTATAAAATTTTTGTACATAAAAGCTACCAAAATCGTAAAAAATAGAGCCAAATTAAAAAGTATGATAGCAAAAGTGTCAAGTACGCCAAACATTTTAAAGTAGGCTATAAAGCCAACGGCAGGAGGTGCAATAAGTATGAAAAGAGTCGGCATAAATTTTACAGCCATCTGGTTATGAAAAATAATTCTGTTTAAGATTACGGAAAATAGAATTATCCAAAAAAACATTCCTACGCTAAAAAAGTACAGAAGCAGACCAAGATCTGCAAAACCGACTCCTGCAACAGGCACTAAAACATTTCCTACTATAGGTATAAACCATGCAGGATTTGAGTGATCTAGCTGTTGATTTTTGTTTATCCAAAAAGAGATAGTATGCATTGTGAGGTAAAAATGCAGAAGTGTTGCGGGATACCAAAAAATGGCACTAAGGAGAGGAAAATTCTCTTTATATATGATGGCAAGCATCAGCATAGAGATAGAGATGGCTGCAAAAAAGTTTATCCTAATGGGATGTGAAAACTCATTTTTAACGGCAATCTTGTATTTTGAAAATTTTGTTATATAAATAATTGAGACAACGATAAATATAATAGTAGTTAAATACATAAACACTTCACCTAGAATGGATGGAAAACCAAGCCAAAGAGTTGCTTTTTGGTATGTAATAGTCAGTCCACTAAAGCCCATCACTACCGCATACATCATGATAGGAAATAATTTTAGCCGACTCTCTTTTTCAACAACTTCCATTTTCCACCTTTTGCTATAAAGAATAATTATAATTTACATAAATTTTACTATTTTTTTAAAAAAAAGTCAATAAGTTGCTCTATAGT